>CAZHOY010000143.1:0-4850 GCA_964534695.1 uncultured Actinomycetota bacterium
TTATTACATCTTCCGGTCCCATCTTTTCCAGCACTCTGGCAAGAGATTGATAACCGCCAATTTTAATGTAATCATCAATGCTTTTAGGATCGATTTTTGAATTGTTGCCCAGGACAACCCTTTTTTGGAATTTGTAAAACGGGATATCGGATTCCTTAAATATCGGTTTCCCGCCCTCCTCTTTATAAACAAGGGATTCTGCAACCTCCCCCTTTATGGTTTTTTCCACAATTTCAGGTATGTCTTTTTCGGTTACTCCCAGGTAGCAGGTCCCCTGCGGATGTATGACCACAATGGGCCCCCTTTCACAGTAACCATGGCACCCTGTTCTTTTTAAAATAATCTTTCCTTCCGCCTTATTTCTCTTTATTTCTCTTTGGAGCCCCGAGTAGATATCGTCGGAAGAGTAAGCCTTACATCCCGTACCCGAACAGATTGAAATTACCGTACTGCTTTCCAGCCGTTTTTCAAATTCGTTGGCTTTTTGTTTTAAATCATTTAAAGAATTAATCTTAACGGACATTTTAAATCCTCCCTCCTGTTAAAACCGATTTAATATTTTCTTCAGCTTTCCCGTAGAAGGATTGCTAAAATATTTGTTGTCAATCATCATTACAGGACCCAGCGCACAGCAGCCAAGACAATTGACCGTATCCAGTGTAAATTTATAATCACCTGTGGTATCTCCCGGCTTTACCCCCAGGATATTGACAATTCTCTGCAGCAGATTCATTGCCCCCCTGACATGACAGGCTGTACCCATACAAACTATAATAGAATGTTTCCCTATGGGTTCCAGATTAAAATATTTGTAAAAAGTAGTAATGCCGTAAATATCTGCAAGAGAAATATCCAGTTTGCTGCTGATATAAAGCAGAATATGTTTGGGAAGCCACCTGTACTCATTCTGTACATCCAGAAGCATCTGTATTAAATTGCTTTTCTGATTGCCGTGGCCATTAATTATTTTATCCACTGTTCCAAAATCTTTTATTACGTCCTCCAATTCCAACTCCTTCTTTCTCTTTATTTCATTTAAATCATTAAACCACCCGCTAAGCTGTCTCTGAATAATGTTTATTCTTTCCATATCCCTGTAATTCTCTGCAGCCCCGCTGTAACCGGTATTATCCATCAATGCATCTGTGGTTTTTATTTGTCCTTCATTTTTAACCGGTTTACTATTTATTGACTTTAAATCGGATTTCTTCCGACCCGTTCCCCATCCGGTCCTGATCCTGTATTTTGCCTTACCGTTATCAAAACCTACCCTTTTTATCAGGCTTTCTTCCTCCAGCAGCCTTATATTCCGGTAGATAGTTGCCATTCCTATTTTTGGATATTTTTTATGGGAGAGAAAGAATAATTCCTCGGCATTAAATTCATTTTGATTTTCAAGCAGGGTATCCAGAACAACGGTTCTGGTTTTTGTGAGCCTGAATCCTCTTTTTTTTATTCTTTGCAGGTAAGTCTGGATATTTGTGTTATTTTCCATAACCGTTAATTGTTTATGATATTACATAATGATAATGATAATGATATTCAATATTATAATGATTATACCCCTGGGATAAATTTTGTCAATATATTTTGGGAATTAAATAATCAAGGCTTAAAAAATATGCAGTTTATGATGAAATATAAAATGCGGCAGCGGCAGTTAATCCATTATTTTAAAAAGATATTCTAATTCTCCTGATATACTCTTACCCTTACCCCCGATGGGAGCTTTTCATATAACCATTCCGCATCATCCAATTTCAGCCTGATGCACCCATGGCTGGCAGGGCTTCCCAGCTTTTCATATTCCTCTTCAATCATGTTTCCCTCTTCATCAAAAGGAACGCTGTGAAAGAGATACTCATTATAAAATCTTATCCAGTAATAAACTCTCATATTATATTTATCCGACCAGAAATCGAGACCTTTATCAGAGGTTCTAAACTCCCCCGGTGGAGTTGGCTTTTCCTCTGTCCCTCCAGAACATATCATTTCTTTTATCAGACTGTCTTTATAGAATACAAAAACCATTTGCATGGATAGGTCCACTTCAATTTTGAAATCTTCACTATTGCTGAAATCGATATCCCCGGTATCGTTCAGGCCAGGGTCATCATTTTCTTCTTCTATTTCTTCACCGCCTGCCGGCTCCTGCTCTTCTCCAGCATCCTCTTTAATAATTTCTTCTGCCGGATTTTCCATACCATTGTCACCCTCAGGAATATTTTCATCGTTAACTATATCTTGCGAATCTGCACCACTGGATCCGGTAAGATCATTTTCACCGGTATCTTCGCTGTTCGCTGTCAGAGTGTTTATACTGTCAATTTCAGCAGTTTTTAGCTGTTTCTGTATGATTTTAAAATTGTCTGTACACGACATAACCATAATACTGACGAGGATAAAAATTAAAAAGATAATAATTACACTAATTATGTTACCTGTATATTTCTTAAAAAAGTTAAGCAATTATACCCTGCTAATCTATTTTCTAAAATAAAAAACTCCATAATAATTACCAGATTATATAATAATAAAATTTAAAACAAAATATCATTATAAACACTGCCTCTATTTCTTGCTCCAGGTATTAAAAAATTACAAAAGCATTTAAGAAGAAAAATAAATTTAATACCGGTTCCCATTGTTCTTATAACTCTGCCGTAGAGATTGGGCAGATTATAAACAATAGGGGGCACATACTATAATAAGAACCAGGCGCAGCGTACTGTACATTTTAATCTTTGATGCATTATCGCTGTACAGTTCCGGGCTGCTGCCCCTTTTTGCCTCTATCTTAAAATAATACCAGCCTCCCAGCCTGGCAATATAATCCCAGCCTGCATCCTCAAATAAGGGTAGTGGGTCAATTTGAATCAATTAATCTTACAATCTCCTCAATAGTCCAAATATGATTTTCTATACCTGCTGCCATTGCAGATGTTTTTGGATAAGTATTAGCTAAAAATTTGGAAATCAAGAATAATCTGTATCTTTATAACCATCAAGGCATTGGTCATTAATATAGAAAATATATAAAAGTTAAGTTAAAATAGAATAAATTACTTATTTTTTATTATGAGATATTTTTCTAGTATTTTTATTATTATATGCCTGCTCTTTTCAATGCTGCTGCTTAACTCCTGCAAAAAAATAGAGCTTGAAGAGCCTTCAGACACTAAAGAAACACAAGATGAAATTTCCAAACAGGGTCCAGAGGCGGATGAAAATATCCGAACCGAAAATAGTGAATCAATAGATAAAGATACCCTGGATGATAGTAATCAAGAAACATCTGATAAACCAAAGAATAATATAATGTTTTATAACAGTGAAGTAAATTTCGCTTTCATCTATCCGCAAGAATACCTAACCATTTCTTCATATCCTGGCTGGTCAGGAGATTACGGAGATCTTTCTTTAAATGTCAGTATAAATGCTATAGAAAACCTGAAAGGGTCCGAGAAAGAAGCTGCAATAAGCGAAAGAGATGCTCTTGAAGCTGGAGACTTTGGTCCGGATACAGGTTTTTCCTTTGAGCCTTCAAGAAGAGTGATTAAGATCAGTGATACATTTGTAAAAGAGTTTTTGGTCTTTGCGAGATATGACATCTGTGATGTAGCTTTTGACTGGGAAGCTCACTTTTATAATAACGACTATCAAGTACAGGTAACACTTTCAGCTGATAAAGAAAAAATAATAGAAAGCATGGACCAATATTTCATACACGATGAAGCAAACTGTCCCGATCAAAAGATCTGGGATTTTGACAAACAGGATGAGTTTTATGATAAATTGACAACCGGCCAGGTATCAGGTCCTGCTTCAGAATGGTTTGATGCATTTGATTCTATTATGAATTTACTTCAGATAAATGATTTCAAGGGAGCATCAGCAGGTTACAGTAGATTGATAGACAAAAGGTTTTTTGAAGAAAATGTTGATGAAAAATATTTAATCGATGTTTCTTATCCACAGTTTCAATCTGCTGTAGCAGGCGGACTGGATGAAAGTATTAATAAAATAATATATGAGCAGAAAGTTCTTTCTATAATAAATGATTTCAAGGACGAGATATCTTCATATAATGATGAAGATTTTGCCTTTAACTATTTTTTAACAATAGATTATTCTGTAGTTATGTATGATGAAAATGGAATATCGGTCTGCTTTGATATCTCTCCCTACCTAGGAGGGGCTCATGGAATGCTATATCATAAGACTATTAATTTCAACCTTGAGAGAATGAGTCTGGTAGAGATAGGAGAACTATTTGCAGCTGGATATGATTATCTTAGTATAATCTCTGAGTATTGCAGGGAGAATCTAACTAAACAGATGAATGATATGGGTTTTGAACCCGATAAGCAGTGGTTAGAAGATGGTACCGATCCGGGTTACACAGATACCTTTACAAACTTTCTTGTGACACCCTCTGAACTCATAATAAAATTTCCAGCCTACCAGGTAGCCCCATATGCAGCTGGAGATTTTACAGTCAACATACCTTACGAAGAATTTGAAGGCAATATGAATCCTGAAAGCATAATTGGAGATTACAATAAATAATATTAGCAAAGCCGGGATTCACACATAGCAAAAGGCCAGTAATTGCATACTTTTATGTTCTTGTGATACTGGCTCCCTCAAGGTGTGAAATTTCGAACCAGATTTTAAAGGAAATAATTAATTTAATAGTCTTATTTATTAACCAAACAACATAAGTGTATATTTCGATGAAAGGTACACTCTGAGCATCATTTTGAAATGATTAACGCTTTCGATAACTCCATAATTTTAAGCATTTTGTCTTGCATACCCTGTCATATTTAGAGTTCCTAAAATTTAAA
>CAZHOY010000144.1:0-4813 GCA_964534695.1 uncultured Actinomycetota bacterium
AACAACTTCCCTGCCCAGAACCATTATCTCCAGAATTTCCCTGGCTTCTTCAAAAAAATACATACCCTGCTCCGGAGTATTAATTCCTATTAATCTTATTTTCTGGTTATTTGAAAGGACTATAGTATCACCATCTATCACTTCCTTTACCGTAAAGCTGCTGCCGTTATCAATCCCGTCACCGCTGTCATATTCATAAAAGTCATAATAATATAATCCGCAGCCGCTTAAAACAAAAAGCAAAGCTGCGGTAAAGGAAAGAATTATTTTTCTTACAGCAGTCATTGATTTTACTTATCGCGAAGTTCCAAAAACTTTTTCCTGGTCTTATCGCTCAATCTTTTTTCAATAGAAAAAAATGTACTGTCAGACTTTTTTTTCAGAAGTTTTATTTCTTCTCTTATTCTATCCTTGTAATCTTTTATCTCCAGATTAAATTCTCTGACCGATTTCCTGTAAATCCCTTTCCTGAAAACCACCTTTTGCTGGGAGTAATCAGAGGTAACTACAAACACTTTTCTGTTATCACCCTTACTGCTAACAAGCTCTTCGATAACTTCATCTGCTGTCTCTCCTCTTCTGGAATAAATAACTTTTACATCATCAATAATCTGAACACTCCTGCCGGGATTACTGCCGTTGCTGGCATCAAAAACAACAGTAATGCCGCAATTTCTTTGAATTTTATACCAGGCAAGGTCTTCTATTAATTTTTCCCTTAAATAGGTCAGATTTTCACTGCTTAATCCTTCAGGCTTAAAAAGACTAAATATGAAATTATATCCGTCTATTATTACCAGATCTCCGGTATTATTTTTCTCTTTCAATTTGCTCCTGTATCTTATATAAAATAATCCCGCCTGCCACTGAAACATTCAGTGACTGCATCCTGCCGCCAAGTTTGACCGAAACCATAATATCACAGCTGGCACCGACCAATCTACTTATTCCCCTATCTTCGCTTCCAAGAACCAGTGCCATAGGAAGGGTAAAATCAATCTCATCTATATATTTTACATCGCCAGTTATATTCAGTGTAGTTCCATAAATCCAGAATCCCCTGTTTTTTAATTCCTTAATGGTCCTTACAATATTTACCACCCTGAATATCTTTACCTCTTCAACAGCGCCGGCAGAAATCCTGCTTACTCTCTCATTCAGGGCTACGCTCCTTCTTTTGGGTATGATTATACCCTCAAAAGCAAATGCACTGCAGTTCCTTATTATTGAACCCAGATTTCCCACATCGGTTACTCCGTCAAGGATAACAAGCCTGCTCCTGCTGCTGACTTCCTTATCCATATACTGCTCCAGATTGCAGTAGTTATATGGGGACACCCTGGCACAGATACCCTGATGATGTGCATTATCGCTGTATAATTTACTGAACCGGGCAGGTTCAAGTCCACTTATATTTATATTTCTCTTTCCGGCTTCTGTCAGGATATCCTGTATCCTGGAATCTTTTTTACTCTTTTCATTAATGATAATCTGGTATATTTTCCTGTTCCCTGCATTTACCTTTATCAGTGAATAAACAGGACTTATTCCGGATATATACTCATAATTTATATTTTCATCCATGTTTATATCTTATCCATAATTATATCCCGGACCTTATGATGGAAATGAAAAATTACCGGAACTTTTTCTAATAATTATAATATCCTGTTACCGGTATTTTTTAAAGATAAAAGCCATTCAGGCAAAAAGGAGAAATCAAATAATATTTCACATGGAACAGAAAATAGCAGCAGCTTATTCAATGGTAACTTTACTGTCCCCGGTCTCCAAAAAAATAAGCAGTATATGATTTAACCTCAAACGGTAACGCCGCTGCAAGTTTGCCTTCTACATAAATTCTGTATTCATAGCTTCCGGGACGAAGGAATGCCCATTCCAGAGCTTCCATACCAAAACCATCTGATCCTTCTGATGATATAGTCGCGGCACATTTTTCAATAAAATTATTGGTTTCCAGATTAAGAACTGCAATCCTGAATTTAAAATTCTTTTTATTTTTAAATCCAACCCCCAACCAGGCCTCCTGGTGCGGTAATAAAGTACAAATATTCTTTTCTGCGTCACCACCAAAAGCTGAACTATGGGTTTTCGGTCCGAAACCGGCACTGCCCAGCTCTATATGTGAAAAATATTTATCAAAAAGTTCTTCATCCGGTTTTTCTTCTGCCGCTGCCTTTCCTTCAGCAGTTCCTTCGGAAGTAATCTCTCCTCCGCATCCCGCTAAAGAAAATACTGTAATCATTGACAAAATAAAAAGCAATACAAATATTTTTTTCATTTTTTACTCACTTTTTTTAACCGCATGACGCCGGGTAAAAAGTACTGCTAACTTATATTAATAATTATAATACCTTTTTACCTATTTTATAAAGATAAAGAAAAAAACTAGAGATTCCAGTTATAACCATTCAATAGATTTTTACTTTTAGAGAAAAATAGATTTATAAAAAAACTGGTATTTAGAATTTTCAAATAGACCTATTTCAGTCACTTTTCATCCGCACTATCTCTGATTTTCCAGATAGTGCCTTCTTTTCTATCTTCCAGTATTATGCTTTTGCGATGCAGATAGTTCCTGATTTCATCAGCCTTCCCGTAATCCCCATTTTTTCTGGCGGCTTCCCTGTCCTTGATTTTTTCTTCTATCTCCTCTTTTGTTATTCCTGCACCGGTTCCTATATTTTCCGATATTCTTGAAATCTCTTTTACAAAGTTCAGTCCCAGGACCGTGCCCAGTTCCTCTATCTTCCGCCGGGCATCAGCCAGGTTTTTCCTGTAAGCCGCATTAATTTTAAAATCCGGTTTCTGTATAATGTTATTTATGCTCTTTACGAACTCGAACATATCCCCAATAGCTTTTGCCGAATTAAAGTCGTCATCCATGGACTTACTAAAATTTTGTTCAAATGTTCTGGTGTGAGAATCCAGCTTTGACGCTGCCTTTACGGCAGCCTTTTCTCCGCTTTCTCCCCCCGGCAAATTTTTTATCTGCTCTACCAGGAATTGAATATTCTGAAGTGTGCTTACGATTCTTTCCAGAGCCTTTTCTGCTTCATCCAGCTTTTCGGTGCTGAATTCCAGGGGACTTCTGTAATGTGTGGAAAGAATATATAATTTTATGGTATCAGGGGAATAAATTTTTAAAAGATTTTTTAGTATCCAGTTTTTCTTAAGCCCCAATGATTTGGACATCTTTCCTTCTTTTACCTCGATCATGCCGTTATGCATCCAGTATCTGACAAAATCGCCCTTTTCAGGGAAAGCAGCCTCGGACTGCGCAATTTCATTTTCATGGTGAGGGAATATCAGGTCTATCCCTCCGCCATGGATATCAATGTTTTTATCCAGCAGAGCAGTCGACATTGCGGAACACTCAATATGCCAGCCCGGCCTGCCCTTTCCCCAGGGGCTGTCCCACCAGGGTTCACCTTCCCTGGCTTTTTTCCACAGGGCAAAATCAACTTTATTTCTCTTTAACCGGCTGTTGTCCTCGTCATATTTCATCTCGCTGATATCCTGCCCTGAGAGCTTCCCGTAGTCCGGGAATTTACCCACCTCAAAGTAAACATCCCCGTCCATCACATAACCATAACCATTTTCAATTATTTTTCCTATAATCTTTATTATCTCCGGAATCATTTCCGTTGCCCGGGGCATGTTAGTAAAACTGCCCGCTTCCAGAGTTTTTATATCTTCCAGGAAGGCTTTTATATACCTTGAGGTTATAACCTTGTAATCGACTTTCTCTTCACCGGCCTTTTTTATTATCTTATCTTCAATATCTGTAATATTTTGAATGTATTCCACCTTATAGCCTATAAACTCCAGATAATTTCTGACCATGTTAAATACTACAACCGGCCTGGAATTACCAATGGATATATAGTTATATACCGTGGGACCGCATACATACATCCTGACCTTTCCCTTCTCTATGGGTACAAATAATTCCTTCTTCCGGTGCAAAGTGTTGTAAACTCTTAAACTCAAACAGTATCCTCCCGGCATTAATTTTTTTTAATAATTAATTTAAACTGGCGCAGCTGAAATTATCCTGTTTCAGATATTACTTTTTCTTTTTGATTTTCTTCAGTTCTTTTTCCAGAAAATCAATCCTGGCACAGCAGTCACTTAGAATCTCATTTACAGGGTCGGGTAGATTCATCCTATGAAACTCATCCGACAGTATCTTTTCCCCTCCGATTTTTACAATCCTTCCCGGGACGCCCACTACCGTACATCTGTCAGGCACAGATTTTATAACCACTGCCCCTGCCCCGATAATCACATCATTTCCGATTTTAATGGAACCCAGCACTTTTGCTCCTGCGGATATAACCACGTTATTTCCAATAGTGGGGTGACGCTTACCCTTCTCCTTTCCCGTTCCTCCCAGGGTTACTCCCTGATAGATGGTAACATTATCACCAATCTCCGAGGTCTCTCCAATCACCACTCCCATGCCATGGTCTATGAAAAAGCCCCTGCCTATTTTTGCTCCGGGATGGATTTCAATCCCGGTAAGGAACTTACTGAACTGGGATATCCATCGTGGGATAAAGGGCACTCTTTTTTTATAGAACCAGTGGGCAATCCTGTGATTGATAACCGCATGCAATCCGGAGTAAGTAAACAAAATCTCCGGGGTGCTTACTGCAGCCGGATCTCTTTCTTTTGCAGATTTTACCTGATCTTTTAATTCAGCTACAAGTCCCATAATTTAACCAATAAATTATAATTTATTATTTTTTATATATTCTAAGGTCTGTTTAACTCTTTGTATACAGTT
>CAZHOY010000145.1:0-4799 GCA_964534695.1 uncultured Actinomycetota bacterium
CGGGAGTATTGATGAAAAATTACAAAAGGGAGTGATAAGATGAAAATTACCATTATTTATGATAATGAAGTATCAAAAGAAGGTTTTAAAGCTGACTGGGGCTTTTCCTGTTTGATAGAGGCATATGGTAAGAAAATACTTTTTGATACCGGTGCAAATGGTTCTATACTTCTTGGCAATATGGAAAAGCTCGACATAGATCCCACCATAGTTGAAGAGGTTTTTATTTCCCATGATCACTGGGATCATATTGGTGGACTTTCAGATTTTCTTAACATAAATCCAGTTAAAATTTATATTCCATGGCCGTGTCAGGAGCTGCTTGGCGCAAGAGAGATAATTAAGGTAGAAAAACCTCTTAGAATTCATAGAAATATTTTTTCAACAGGCACTCTTAATGATATAGAACAATCTCTGGTGGTAAAAGCTGAAAAGGGATTGGTGGTAATAGTGGGATGTTCCCATCCGGGGGTTAAAAATATTTTAAAAGCAGCATCGGATTTTGGAGATCCCAGGGTGCTTATTGGTGGTTTGCATGGATTTAGTGAGTTCGATTTGGTGGAGGATTTGAAATTTATTTGCCCCACTCACTGTACGCAGTTTAAATCAGAAATAAGATCACGGTATCCGGAAAAGTATATTAGTGGAGGAGTAGGCAAAGTTATAGAGATATAAATCTACAACTTCATATAACAGATTATATCTGGCTTTACTTGGTTACGCTCAAGTTGCTCCCTTCGGTAAAATCTTTAAATATGATTGGTACGTTATGTGAAATTGCACTGCATGTTTATATTGTAGAGGAAGATAAAGATGATAATATGGATTAATTTTATAGTAATGCTTGTTTCGGCTTTACTTTTTTCTTATTTCTATATAAAAAGTGTAGGTCCTGCTGCTTTGGAAAAAAAAATAGGTAAAGTTGCTTACTCTAAGTGTGCAAGATATAGGCTGATAGCCTCAGTGTTTGAGATAATAGTTTGTATTAACTACGTGGTCTACTTCTTTTATCCTCTACCGGTTTCTTTTCCTCGAACCTTACCCTGGGATTGGTGGATTTCAGCTTTGATAGCAACTTTAATTGCAATCCCGGCAGGTTATTTATTCGGAAGAGGTATGAAAGATGCAGGCAAAGAGACTATTATGCCCAAGAAAGAGCACATTCTTTATAAGGGCATTTATATGAAAATCAGACACCCTCAAGCGACTGGCGAGTTAACATTATGGTGGGTAATTGCCTTCTTCTTGAATTCTCCTTTTCTTGTTTTATTCTCGTTTATCTGGATACCAATATTCTATTTATTTTGTTGGGCAGAGGAAAAAGATCTCATCATTCGCTATGGGGAAAAATATCTTGAATATAGGAGAAATACAGGTTTTATAATACCTAAAAGAAATAGATGTAAGCAAAAGAAATAATTCATCAACTCCACATTATAATTGGAATGTTTTGAAATTATCATTTCCTCAACATTTATTCCTGGTTAAGACTTTGCTTTATTTCAAATAAATTATTTGATTTGTCTTTTATAAAAACTGCATCAGAAGTATCACGTTTTATAATAGTGCAGGGATAATTACTTTTCTGTGCTTTTTGTATTACCTGTTTCCTGTCGCTGACTGTTATACAAACATGTTGAAAATTTCTGTAATCATTTTTATCAGCTATAAATAATTCCACCACAAAGTCTTTTTTAGCAACAACTATGACCTCGGTTTCATTTTCAATATTAAAAATTTGACTTGATATCTTTTTTGATAATATGAACTTCTTTTTTATCTCAAGTCCCAAGATATCCACATAAAAATTTTCTATTTCTGATAAATCATTTATTGTAATAGCAACATGGTTAAATATTTTTTCTTTCATATTATTAGCCTTCTATTGACTTAATAGGTATAAGATTATATAATAAGTTATATTAAAATAACTTATGTAATTTATCAAATTAAATAGAAAGTAATTAAAATTATGTTACCAGATTGGATAAATAAAAGATATGAAATTTTGTGGCAATCATTTCAATCATCTCCCTTCCGCCTGGATGAAGCAGCTAGTAAGCTTAATAAAGGAATAAACGAAATAAAAGATGCAAAAGATGAAGTTAATGTAATCTTATCTGAGCTCAGAAAGGAAGGGATGCTTACAGTAGAATTTGATCCCAATGATGCAAGAAAAAGAATTTATAAGCTTAGAAGCAAGAAAGATATAATTTCCGATACTCTATCTTTTGATAAGAAAAAATTGACCAGGGGAGAGCTTGAACGTATATTAAAATCTGCTGCAGATCTTATAAGGACAAGAGTAGATTATTCTTTTATATTAGTGCTGCTTTTCTATAAAAGAATAAGCGATAAGTGGGAGATTGAATTTAAAACTGCATATGATGAAGCTGTTGCCGATGGCCTTAGTAAAGATGAAGCTAAAAAGGAAGCTAAAAATTCTGCATATCATGACTTTAATATCCCCCAGGATTTTTTATGGGACAGTTTAAGGAAAAAGGACCCTTCAAGAATTCCTGAAAATTTTTCTGCTTCAATGAAAATTATCGCCGAAAATAATCCGGATTTAAAAAGTGTATTTGAAAATATAGATTTTGTTCAGTTTACAACCAGTAGAGAAAATGCTGAGATCCTAAGACAGCTGATTGAACTATTCAGTGAAAAGTCACTTCATAATGTTTCTCCTGATATTCTTGGTGATGCTTATGAATGGATTTTAAAATACTTTGCTCCTCAAAAAGCTAAAGAGGGAGAGGTATATACAGCAAGAGAGGTTATAAAATTAATAGTTGAAATGCTTGATCCCAAACCTGGTCAGAGTGTTTATGACCCTGCCTGTGGTTCAGGGGGTATGCTTATAAGTTCTTATAGGCACATAAAATATACCCTGGGAAAGGATTCTGCAAATAAACTTTTCCTATACGGTCAGGAAGCAAATCATAAAACATTGGCTCTGGCTAAAATGAATTTAAATATTCATGATATTAGAAATGCCAATATTGTTTATGGCGATACCTTAAGTTCTCCTAAGTTTAAAGAGGGATCCGGTGAAGTAAAAAGTTTTGATTTTGTTATAGCCAATCCTCCATGGAATCAGGATGGATATGATGAGGAAGTTTTAAGAAAGGGAGAATATTGGTCGGAAAGATTTAATTACGGTTTTCCTCCCAGGCAATCTGCGGATTGGGCCTGGATTCAGCATATGCTAGCATCGGCAAGAAGTAAAAATGGAAAAGTCGGGGTAGTCATAGATAACGGGTGCTTGTTTAGAAGCGGTAAAGAAAAAATAATAAGATCAAAGATAATTGAGGAGGACTTAATTGAAACTATCATACTTTTACCTGAAAAGCTTTTTTATAACACAGGAGCACCCGGAGCGATAATTGTTTTAAATAGGAATAAGCCTGAATTTAAAAAGGAAAAGATTCAGTTTATAAATGCCAGCAAGGAATATGAGAGCCACCCGGAGGTAAGAAAACTTAACCGTCTAGGGGATAAAAATATAGACAGGATAGTAAAAGCATATAAAAGCGAAAAGGAATTAAGGGGATTCTCTCAGTTTATAGAAAAAGAAAAGATAAAAGAAAATGACTATAATCTTAATGTAACCCTCTATGCCTATCCGGAGGAAGAAATAGAAGAAATAAATATAGCCAAGGAGTGGAAAGATATAAGTGATATTAATCAAAGGCTTTCGGAAACTGAAAAAAAGATTGCAAATTACTTAGAAGAATTGAAGATAGATGACATTTAAACCACATTTTAATTATACAAATAAAATAGTTAGGAATTTAACTGTAATTACAGCTTCCAGAACCTTTGTTCTGAATGCACCATTAATTCCAAAATGGGAAGTTTAATTGAGAAGGGAAGCAACACTGAAAAGTGCTCATTCCTCAACAGCTATAGAAGGTAATCCATTATCTTTTAAAGAAGTAAGCAGTCTTGCTGCAGGCAGAGATATAATGGTTCAGAGAAAGGACAAGCAGGAAGTTTTAAATTACCTTAAAGCACTGGAAATGGTACCTGATTTTACAGAAAGAGAACCTTTTACTGTAAAAGATTTTCTTAAAGTCCATAAGATAGTGACAGATAAAACCCTGGAGAATCCAGAGGATGAGGGTGTATTCCGAAATCGTGGAGTATTCGTGGGAAACAGATTTACCGGTGAAGTAGTATATAGACCTCCTTCTACGGATAAAGTTCCAATGCTAGTGGACAGTTTTTTAAATTGGTTTAATTCAAAAGAAGTTATTGAAATTGATTCGGTCATACATGCAGGGATAACCCATTATGAAATTGTACGGATTCACCCCTTTATAGATGGAAATGGTAGAACAGCCAGAGTTATGGCAACTCTGGTGCTGTATAAAAGAGGATTTGATGTTAAAAGATTCTTTACCCTCGATGACTATTACGATCGTGATAGAAACAGCTATTATAAGACACTGAAAGATGTAGATCAAAAAACATTGGATCTTACAGGCTGGCTGGAATACTTTACCGATGGGGTAGCAGTAAGCATACAAGCTGTTAAAGATAAGGTTATTGGATTGAGCAAGAACATCAAGTTTTTAAAAGAAAGAGGACAAATAGCTCTTACTGAGAGGCAGATGAGGATAGTGGAACATATATTACAGAACAACAGGGTAACGTCTACTGATATCTCTAAAATACTTGGAATAACCCGACAAGCTGTATTAAAAGAAATGAATAAATTAGTGGATTTAGGAGTTATAGAACTGAAGGGAAAGAAAAGAGGGGCTCATTATAGATTGATTTAAATTTTACTATTT
>CAZHOY010000146.1:0-4778 GCA_964534695.1 uncultured Actinomycetota bacterium
CCCTTGAAAGTTTTAGGGAACAAAGAAGCATCTTTATTGAAAGGCATTAATTTCTGTCCCAAGCGCTGGAAATTTAAAAAATCTTTAGTTGCTATAAGAGAAATACCAGGGGGTTCTCCAGACACTTTATCAAAGAAAGAAACACAAGTAATCATATATTCTTGCCGATCCTCTAGCCAAATAATTCTGGGATCTTCCAATCCAAATATGGCTTCGCCGAATTCTGGTTCTGCAGTCAATGCTGGCCCAGAATTTATCTGCCAATTTGTTTTTCCATCTTTACTTTTAGCAATAGTTAAATGGGAATACCCTTGTCTATCTTCGACTCGAACTAAAAGCAATATCTCATCATTAAATTTTATTGCCCCGGGATTAAAGACGGCTCCTACTTTGTAGGGCCAGTTTTCCGGGGTTAAAATCGGATTTCCTTCATACCGTTTAAAATATTCTTTAAAATTTTTATTATTCATTTTCTTTGCTTCCTTTATTCCTTAACCCTTGGTACCAGGATTACTTTAACAAGCTCCTTAATCCCTTTACTTATCCCCTGAGTTCTTGTATCTCTTTTTTCTGGTCTGCTACTGCACTCAAGTTATCTGATAATGCTATTATAATTTACTGGTGTTTATTCTGCTATTGTTATTGCGGTTTTTTTCTGCTTCAATAATTATGCTTACACGCTTAGTTCAGTATAAGTATTTTTAAGTTTATAATTTAAACAAAAAGTATGCTTGGTATACAAATGTAACGTTAAGACTAAACCAGTACCAAATTTACTACTTCATTAAGGGAGTATATAAATTATTTCGATAAATTAGTAGATATATGTATGGTTTGTCTTTGGGCTTGCGTATATTTTATCTAACAAATAATGAATTCATTGAAAATAACAATATAGAAATTCCAATCCCAATACTTATCGAAGAGCTACAATCTAATTTGAACTTATTCAGATGGGAAATAAAAGGGTGCTCCGAATCCCAAACATTAGACGGTAAAAATCAATTAATAGTTTTCATCTATCATAATTTTTATGACCGTGCAAAAATATTTTATTTATTACTACAAACAGCAATTGTTACAAAATGTATTATTTCCAGCTATAACAAATATTTTTTACATTTTAATTCCAAATACCACATTCCTAATTTTGCAGCCTTTATAGGGGAACAACTAAAGAATTTAAGAATTCATAAAACAAAAACCATAGGTGATTATTCTAAAGCTATCGAAAGTGGTTCAATGCTTTTTACCCCAAAAATCAGACTGCCTAAAGTTTTTTCAATAATTATTTAATAGTATTCTTATTTTTAAGACTATCTTACCTTTCAAGATCAGGGAAATAGAATATTTTAATCCAAAGCTTTTTATTAATATCAGAGATTTAGAAATACACCGAAACAAATTCCATTCAGTGATTAATGGTAGAATTGTAATTAATACCACTCTTAAAATCCCTATATATGAATTAATCCGAAAATATTGCCGATATATAATTAGAAAAGTAACCAGTTCAGCAAGAAAAAGAACAAAAGTAACTGATATTTCTAAATATCTTCCTTTAGGATTTATAAGAATCATCCTGTATGAAAAAGATTTCAGGATTAGAATATTAGGTAGTGTAGGAATAACTCCTGAGCTTATTTGCACATTGGAAATCAAAACATTAAAAAGAATTAAAGCTCCAGATATTATGGGAGTGATACCTGAATGGATAAAAAATATTAAAATAGAATGGAATAGTAAAGTCTAAACAACTTGAAATATCCTCTCTAAAACTCACTCATTATACTTCTAAATTTATCCATATCAAAATTATAACCAGGGTAAGATTTCTTATTCTTAAATTCTGGTACTTCTTTATGACCAATAATATTTGAATAAGGAATATTATATTCACTCATTAAATCCTTGTCATAGAGCTTTTTGAAAATCTTCTGATATGATCTAATTTGTCCATCTGGTAAAGTAGTTATATTATCCATTTATAATCTTCCTTTTCCATTTTTTATAAATAATCTTTTAGATCCTATAAATTGTCTTTTTATTTTTATAGGTTTATTTTCTTTTAGACAGATTTCTGTGTCAAGATCTCCGGAGAGAAGGAGCCATATATCGTTATATCAGCAACTATACAAAATAAAATTATGGGATCTACCTATTAATATACATATATAAGATTATTATTAATAATATACCTTTTACCACAGTTGCAGTGACTTTTACACAGTATTCTCACACTAAAATAACAATTTTATGTGTCAGAATTAAAGATATTATCCAGTAAATCCCAATTATCCAAGTACGGATTTAGCTGGTTTTCACTTATATCTATGTGGGTAGACTTGGGATTATTTGGCCTTATCCCATCGTGTTTTTTCAGATATTTGCAGTAGTTTTTATAAACCATATCCTGCAAATCGCTTATGGTTAGAATATACCCTATCAGTTAATATAAATTCCTAAACTGCTAAGCAGAATTCCATCAAATAATTCTTGTACCAAATAGAAAAAACAAATTGAAATAATATGGATCGCATGTATAATTAAATCTGTATAATTTTGCCTGTGCAGTGTAAAAACTGTAAGGATTTCTTTAAGAAATTTACCCTATTTAGCCGGCTTAAAGGATAAAAAATAGTTGGAGTTAGCCTGTAAGCCGAGTTCCATACTAAATAGGATATAATTTCTTGGTTTGTCTCGCAATTTCTATCATGCTAAGGAGAAAAGAAATCTTGGGTCAAGTACAATATCAAAAATAATTGCAATAATAAAAAGCTTTTTAAATTACCTTGAGGAAGAAGATATCATCATTAAAAATCAGAATCCAGTAAAATTCCTGCCTATTTGATGCTTATTTTGGTTAATTTCTAGGGATAAGAGTTTTGGTACAGTTGAATTACTCAATAACTAATTATTATATTAAGCTAGTTCATGTATAACAATATCTCCACTTGAAGTCATTATTTTAATTCTAACATTATGTACAGTGGCCAGCCAAGCTTACATTCAGGTTTATAAATATCAATTCATAAATTTTTTCTTTGTTATGTTTATAAAAGTGCCTGAAACTGAACAATTTGGCTTTTCGTTCAATCGAAACTGAGTTCTTATATTACCTAGGGACGAAATGGGGTTCATACTTTTTTCTATCTTTATTAGTTCTAAATTTTCTCTGCCAGAAAAAGCGATAATAAAGATTTAACATCCAGAGTTGTACTGAATAACGTCGTATTATCCCCAATCTTCTCCAAATAGAAAGCAGGCTATAAAACTCGAGCCATGCCCATTTGTGCCCCATTTGAAGAATCTCCTGTGACATTAGCTTTGGCTCAAATACGACATTTGTCTCATACTGTGACCAACATTTAGTGACTATTCGTCCAGCCTTATCTAAAGACTCACATAAGGCAGTGCCTGGATAAGGAATGGGCCAAGCAAATTGAGCGCTCTCTAGCCTCATTTCCTGAGCAAAGCTAATAGTGCGTTTGAAAACATCTTTATCGTCTTCATCTAAACCAAGGATAAAGAAACCATGAATTGCAATACCGTAGGAATGGATCTTTTTAATCACCTTTTCATAGTTGTCCACCATGTTTACCTTCTTACCTAAGGCTAACAGATTGGCCGGAGACAGTGTCTCAAACCCGATGAGTAGGACCATGCATCCACTTGCCGCTGCTAGTTTAAGCAATTCATCATCTCTTGCTATAGTGACAGAAGCTTGAGCAACCCACTTGAGTTTGTATGGAACAAGGGCTCGAAAGAGCTCTTTCGCGAACTTGGGATTGCCGACGATATTGTCATCAACAAAACAGATAAGTTTCTTATAGTTCATTGTATCGAGCTCTTTTAGGATTTCTTCTACAGGGCGGCAGCGATATTTATGGCCGAAGAATGAAGTAACTGAGCAGAAGGAGCAGGCATAGGGGCAGCCTCTAGTGGTTGAGATCGTGTTCCTGAAATAGTACGCTCCTTTGGCGAACAAGTCTCTACGGGGGATAGGTAAGTTGAGTAAGCTGGGTTGAGCACTCTGGCTATATATCTTTTTTAACTTGTTTGCTTTAAAATCCTCGATTACATTTGCCCAAATTCCCTCGGCTTCACCGATTAATACTGCATCTGCATGTTGACTCGCTTCTTTAGGTAGAGCGCTAGGGTGGATACCCCCTAAGATAACTTTCACTCCTTTCGCTCTAAAAGTGTCGGCAATCTTATAGGCGCGTGTCGCTGTATTAGTTAGTGCTGTGATCCCTACTAAGTCGGTTTCCTTTTGGAAATCAATAACTGTGATATTCTCATCAGTTAATGAGACTTCAACCTCTGGTGGGGTTAAAGCAGCAACCATCGCTAAACCCAAGGGTGGTACCAGTGCCTTCTTCCGATTTAGGATATTCTCTTGAGTAGCCGGGACGATCAGCTCTAGTTTCATAAAAATCTCCCTTCATGCCTAAAAATGAAAAACCGGCCCATTTAGCCGCTTTCGCTTTTAGCTCTTCCTTACTCAAGCGCCCACTTGCAAGTAAGGTTTCATAGCTTCTAAATTAGTTAGTCTTTAATTTAATATATATTTGTTTGGTTATGGGGTGAACCTCTACAGCTAGACACATTGTATACTAATATAGCATAGGTTAGAATAGCTGATGAGATAAAAGAGTAAAGACTAAATTCGTAGTCTGTATAGTGACAACCTAGTTATATAATAATGAATATAATATATAATTAATACGCGCTAATACTTTCATGGTATAATGGAAAAGAACAGCAAGGTTATTGCT
>CAZHOY010000147.1:0-4772 GCA_964534695.1 uncultured Actinomycetota bacterium
TGCTATTGCCGGCAATTTTTCAATTACCTTTTCCATAGCGTCAGAACTGTTTCCCGAATATACCAATTCGGCTTCAGGATTAATGGTTGCTTTTGCCAACCTAGGAATAATGGTATTCCAATATCTTTCAGGGTATTTTTCAGAGTACTATTCAAAAAACAGTATTTTATATATCAATATAGCTATTTTACTTATACTTATTATTCTTACCTCTGCCCTGAATTATCATAAGAAGTTTAAGTAAATAGATAATATATTTATAATATTTATAACTCTTATTATAAATTAAGAATTTATAAAAATTACTTTTTTTATGATATATGCTACATTGTTTTCTGGAGTGGCTCCCCCAAGATGTGAAATTTCGAATCAGATTATAAAAGAATTACTAAATTTAAATTCATTTATCATCAATCGTATAATAATTTCTTTTTAGAAATGTTTTTAATTTCCTTATCTTTATACATTAATGAATCTACATTAGAAATGAATCTTTCCTTAGTCATTTCAGACTTAAAATCATAAACTTTATAACCTGCACTTAAACTAAGTCTAAACGATTTAGAACTTTTATGATTGTATTCTGCAATTCCAGCCTTAATTCTGGTTATAGTTTGTTCTAATGCCGCTTGATCATAGACATCAAGTACTATAATAAATTCATCACCGCCATACCTGGCCAAAAAATCATCCTCTCTTATGCATGATTTTAATATTTGTGCTACAGTAACCAATGCTTCATCTCCTTCAATGTGCCCATAATTATCATTTATGGATTTGAAGTTATCTATATCCAAAATAATACAAGAAAATCCTTTGCCCTTTTTAGCAGATTGTATCCTACCATTAATGTAGCTATCAATCTGTCGCCTGTTATATAATCCAGTTAGGTGATCTAAATTAATTTGTTGGTTTTGAACATTGTTATGTACTATAAATATCGATATGGTTACGCTACTCCATAATATAGTAATGCCATAGAATAAACTTTGCATAATTGCACCTATTACAGGTGGTACTATAAAAAGCAACATAGGGATAAAAAATTTTTTAGGGATTCTTTTCCGAAAAACAATATATACAATAGCTGAATATACAATGGGCAAAAATGAGACAAAGGCAAATACTATAAAAAATGGGCCTCGTTGATATATATTATCGCTATCAACTTTAAAAATTAAGCCCATAAAAGGGCTGAGTATTGATAAAAATACAATAAAAGTAATCGGCATGAGTAAAAAAATCATTTCAATTTTTAAGCGATGAATATCATGAAATAATTGATAACTTGCATATAAAGCCCATATCATTGCTGGTAAGGGGCCTAACATAAAAAATAATGTGTTGGTGACATTATTAGATATAAAAAAAAGTTCACCTGGTTTTTCATTAACCAACCAGGTAATTATTTCCAGCGTCAATAATGCCATTGTAGTTTGGATTAACCAGCGAAAAAGCCGGTTTTGCAATATGCTTTTATCGCTTATCTTTAAATTGGCAATATACATTACCACACATATTGCTAACGAAAAACAGTTCAGACCAATCTTTTCGAATACAATCATATGCCCGATATCCTTACACTAAAAAGTTTATTTAATTGTATATACTATGATTTTATATAAAATTAAAAGATACATAAAGAGATTTTAAGATATGGAGTTTATTTTGCTAAAAGTAAATTGAGTAATAAAAATTGGTAAACTGCCAGCATCGTTTAGCTTCTCTCTATTGACTCGCTTTTTGCTATAGAATCCAGCAGTGGCTGCCCCATTTGCCGGTGAAGAGCCAATATTTATTCAGATTGGCTCCCCGGACTGGACTATGTTGATAACATCAGTAAATATGATTTTTTAAATAAATAGGATATATATTATTTTGTGTTAAATACTTAACCTTCATAGCCAAGTATATATTGACTATTTTAAAGTAATAGTTTAAAATTACATAAAATAAAATGAAAATGTTATTTTATTATATAAATATTTCTTTATTTTAGTAAAAAATTTAAATTAACCTATTATGTATATAAAAAGACTGATAGAAAAAACTATAATTAATACTTTAAAAGTTTTTCCAGTAATTATATTAACTGGAGCTAGACAATCTGGAAAGACTACTCTGTTAAAACATCTGTTCGGTAATACTTTTAATTATATTTCCTTAGACGAACTTGATATAAGATCATTAGCTATAAATGATCCGCGTGAATTCTTAACCAGATTTAATGCCCCTCTGATTATTGATGAAATTCAAAATGCTCCTCAACTTCTTCCTTATATTAAAGCAGTAATAGACAAAGAGAGAGTAAATGGAAGATTTATAATTACTGGCTCTCAACAATTTCCCTTGATGAAGAATATAAGTGAATCCCTAGCTGGAAGAGTAGCTATACTGAATCTATATCCTTTTATGGTTGAAGAGATAACAGGAAATTACCTAACAGAAGAAAAAAGTATGGATAACTTTTTTAAAAAAATATCCTCTCAGAAAATTAGCACTTCCCCTAAGATTGATCTTGGAAGATGGCTGCTTGGTGGAGGATATCCTGGACTGTTTGTAAATAGCCAAATTTCAAGAAATATTTGGTTTTCGAGCTATATACAGACCTATATAGATAGAGATATTAGAGGAAATATAAAAAATGAAAATTTAAATGACTTTGAAAGATTTTTAAAATTACTTGCCAGTAGAACTGCCCAGGAATTAAGCTATTCTAATCTATCAAGAGATATTGGCCTAAGTGTGCCAACTATTAAATCCTGGATATCACTTTTGCAAACAAATTCAATTATTTATTTGCTTCAGCCGTATTATAAGAATTTTGGTAAAAGGATTATAAAATCCCCAAAACTGTATTTTTTAGACACTGGCCTTGCTGCGTACCTTGTTGGAATCCAGACCAAAGAACATCTTCTAAATGGTCCTATGGGAGGAGCACTTTTTGAAACGTTTGTAGTAACAAATTTTTTAAAAAGATTCTCAGCACTAGACACTAACATTTCACTATACTATTGGAAAAACATTGGAGGTATAGGAGTAGATTTACTGATTGAATATAGCAGTAAATTAATCCCTATAGAGATTAAACTTGCCTCCACTATTTATAACAACCACTACAAATCACTGCTGAGATGGATTTACTATTCTAAATTAGATATAGATTTTGCACTTATTGTTTCAAATTCTCCTGTTACAGGGAAAATAGCTAAAAATATTTATAACTGTAACTGGTATAATATTTAGAATATAATTTTAGAATCATTTCTTGCACTGAATGATCGTTTCATTTTTAGAGCCAAATTTGAAAAAAACAATTTTACTTCAATATAACTAGTAAATTATATCATTAATATTTGGATTTATAGTTGGCTCCCTGTCATGTGAAATTTCGAACCAAATTATAAAAGAACTAAATAATATAAAAGATTTTTTAGTTCTTTTTTAACAGTCCATTTTTTTATAATAATATCTTCTTCTGCATACTATAATTCAAGATAAACCTGCCCTAAAAGTCCTATTGATGCTGGCATGGTTCATCATGGCTACCAGGAAGCTCATTCGGCTGATCTGGTGATAATAGAAAATGGGAGATTTTTATCATGAGCACAGAGATTTATTACTTTTCGGGAACGGGGAATTCGTTATATGTTGCAAAAGAATTTCAAAAAAAATCCCTGATTCCAGTCTGATACCAATGGTCAGCTTACTGCATAAAGAAGTAATACAAGCTAATGGTAAATCCATAGGCTTTATTTTTTCAGTACATGCCTTAACCATTCCACTAGCAGTGAAAATATTCCTTAAAAAAATTGACATTAGCTCGGTAGAATATAGTTTTGCGATAGCAACGCGTTTAGGTATTATCCTCAGGGATTTTAAAAAAATAGACAAACTATTGAAAAAGAAAAATAAGCAGTTGGATTCAATTCGAGGGATCATAGTAAACAAAAAAATCAGCCGGGAGAAAGACTCCGATTACTTAATTAATCTGCCGTATAATCGCCCTGTCAATTATCTCTTGGAGAAACTGGTACATTTGAGCATGACGTTTTCCGAGCATACCGGAGGAGTTAATTGTTTTTGCGCGGATCCAAAGTGCACAGGCTGCGGGATCTGTGAAAGGGTTTGTTTATCGCAAAAGATAAAAATGATAGATAAGAAACCGGTGTGGTAGAAAAAAGTTATCTGTTATATGTGTTACGCTTGTCTTAATTTTTGCCCTGCACAATCGGTTCAGATAAATGACATACCTGGTATTGTTAAATCTTATACAAGAACAAATGGTAGGTATTCCCATCCGTATGCAACAGTAAAAGATATTGCCAGAGAAAAACAAGAAGTAAAAGGCTTTTGATAAAAGTTTAAATCAATTTTAGTATTGCTTCCATTGCTAACTTTGTATTTTTTCTAAAACTGATTTAAGCACAGAAGTTCTTATGTTTGAAAAGATTGGCTCCCCGGCATGGATTTTCCTCAAACCATTCCAATAATATTACCCAATACAATCCATTCCTGTAAGAAGAAAAATTTATAAGCCTTATTTGTTTTGAAAATGCTTTTAGTTTTGTCAGAGCTTCTTTGTAATAAGCGTTGCCGGCGGGCAAAAATTCCTTCCCCCGGACTCCCTTCCTTTTTGCCTGTCAATATCTTTATTGGCAATTTAATAAAAAACTCATCTATTTCTTCCCAAACCAGATATCCTGATCTCAACTTTAACTAGGAGCTTGTCCGAGAATACAATTTAAATGAATATAAGCCTAAAAACACAT
>CAZHOY010000148.1:0-4745 GCA_964534695.1 uncultured Actinomycetota bacterium
TGAACAATACGTCTGGACCCGTAGAAATAAATAAGTGCAAAAGCAGAATCTTCTAATATTTTATCCTCTACTGCTCTATACTTCTCAATTCTTTCATCTTCGTCAACAGTTTTTCTTGCATCAAGCAGCATCTGGTCCACTTCAGCATTTGAGTACCCAGAGTAATTATCTGCCGATTCAGAATAAAATAATGGGAACAGGAAATTATCCATTATAGGATAATCAGCTATCCATCCCAGTCTGAAGAAACCAATTTCTCCATTCTTGAAAGCATCAAGTGCTGCTCCCCATTCCATTCCTACTATATCTATATCTATACCTATTTCTGCCAGATCAGCCTGCATAGCCTCGGCTATTAACTCATGGCCTGAACCAACATTTATTCCGAAAGTAATAGTCGGTAGACCCTCTCCGCCAGGATAACCTGCTTCTTCCAGCTTCTGTATTGCCATTTCTTTATTGTATGTATATTCCATTGCATCTTCCTGGAATCCAGGTATACCCGGAGGTACAAAGCCTGTTGCCGGAGTTGGAACCCCTTCACTTATTACATCAACAATATTTTGCCTGTCAATAGCATAATTTACAGCTTCTCTTAATGCCAGGTTATCCTTAAATGGTTCGGACTGGACATTCATGGCAAAATAATAAATGGCAAGCAAAGGCTTAATGATAGCCAGGTCTCCCAACTCTGGATCATCTAATGTAGACTGTATCTTGCCCTGTGGAATAGCACAGTACTCCAAATTACCTGCCTGAAATTCCAAAAATGCAGTATCCTCATCTGCAAGAATTACATATTTTACTTTTTCCAAATTAGCATTATCACCATAATAATCATCATTTCTCTCAAGTTCAATATACTGATCATGCTTCCAGTCCACAAACTTAAACGCGCCGGTACCATTTACATGTTCCGCATATTCATCTCCCCACTCTTCTATGTCTTCCTTGGCTACAGGGTAAAATACTACGTGACCCAATGTATTTATAAAATCACCAAAGAGGTACTTTAAGGTTACTTCCAGTGTATAATCATCTATAGCCTTCAAACCCGCCAGTGTATCACCTTCACCAGCCTGAAGTTCATCATAACCTACAATTGGGTCCATATGATATGCCAGATAAGATGCTGTTTCTGCCTGACAAACCCTGGACCAGGAGTAAATAAAATCATCAGCAACAACTTCTCTGCCGCTGTGAAACTTTACACCTTTCTTCAAATTAAAGGTATAAACAAGACCGTCACTGCTGACATCCCATGACTCTGCAATAGCAGGTATAACCTCTCCTGTTTCAAGGTCATATTTAACTAATCCATCCCACACTTGCCTGATTACCTGGATTCCCTCACTCTCATAGCTGTTCGGTGGGTCAAGAGATACAGGCTCATGAATATAGAGCCTCATTACTCCCCCAACTTTTTCTTCTGTCTTACAGCCAAAGAATACTAAGCCTATGAGTACCGCCACACAGGCTATCACGACTGCTAAACATAATTTTCTGCTAATTTTCATTAAATCCTCCTTACTTATAACTATATCTACTAATTTAAAATTTTACTTAGAAACCTCCTTTCATTTGCCAACATGATACCATGATTTTTTACTGATTTATAAAACAATAAATAATGTTATAGTTGTTACCGCAAAAATTACTCCAAGTATGATTGTAAGCCTGTCAAGATTTTTTTCCACAATTCCTGCGCCGTCAAAGGTTTCTACCACACCTGAAAATAAACCTGATATCCCTCCACCTCTTCCTGCGTGCAGCAGTATCAGCAATACCAATCCAACACTTGCAATAATATGAAAAGAAAATAAAATATTTAAAAAAATAGAACCCATTTCCATACCTCTGTAACTATGCTTAAATTTTTCCTATATTTTATCAAAAAACCACTATATTAAAAACATATTTTTGTTTTAGGAAACCTATTATAAAAATTTTATGTAAAAATAAAACTATTAACCCAGTAAAAGAGACTCCCCTGTCATCTCGTCTGGTTTATCTATATCCAGCAGTTCCAGTACGGTAGGTGCAATATTGCTTAATTTAAAGTTACTTCTACTGCCTTTCAATTTTATCCCTGAATCACAGATTATAAAAGGAACAGGTGATACAGAATGAGCGGTTATAACCTTTTTACCATCAGCACTTAACATTTCTTCGACGTTACCATGATCTGCAGTTATCAGTGCCAGCCCCCCTGTTTTTTTTAACTCTTCTATTACTCTCGCTGCACACCTGTCCACCGTTTCAACAGCTTTTATGGCAGCTTTAATAGAACCTGTATGACCAACCATATCGGGATTGGCATAATTTAAAATTATAACATCGTATTTTCCTGATTTGATTTCATCTACCACAGCATCCGTTACTTCAAAGGCGCTCATTTCCGGTTTTAAATCATAAGTGGCAATTTTTGGTGAAGGAACTAATATTCTATCCTCACCTTTAAATGGCTCTTCAATACCGCCATTTAAAAAGAACGTAACATGGGCATATTTTTCAGTTTCTGCAATCCTTAATTGCTTTAAACCATTATTTGAAATAACTTCCCCTAAAGTGTTTTTTATTTTTTGGGGAAGAAATGCTATGGGCACCTTAAACTTTTCATCATACTGGGTCATACATACAAAATATACTTCAGGCGGGTTTTTACCTCTATCAAACTCATTAAATCTTCTATTTATAAATGCCCTTGTAATCTGTCTTGCCCTGTCAGGTCTGAAATTAAAGAAAATTACAGAATCCCCCGATTTAATCCCGGCCTTTTCTTCATCCATAATCTTCACTGTAGAAGGAATAACAAATTCATCATCTACATTAGCTTCATAAGATGCTCTAACCACATCAACTGCTGTTTTGAATTCTTTTCCACTTCTGTATACCAGATTAACATAACTTTTTTTGCTTCTGTCCCATCTGTTATCCCTATCCATGCTGTAATATCTCCCACTTACCGAAGCAATCTTTCCAATACCTTTCCGCCTTAGGTAATCTTCTACCTCCTCCAGGTATGGTATTGCACTTCTGGGTGGGACATCCCTTCCGTCAAGAAAAGCATGAATGAATAAAGCTTTTATACTGTTACTTTTAGCCAGGTCAATCAAGGCTTCGAGGTGTCTTATATGACTGTGTACGCCTCCATCCGATATCAGTCCCATCATATGAAGACTGCTGTTATTTTTTTTTACATTTTCTATCGCTTTAATCAAAACTTTATTTTTAAAAAAGGCTCCGCTTTTAATTTCTTTATTTATCCTGGTCAATTCCTGAAGCACAATTCTGCCCGCTCCAATGTTTAAATGACCTACCTCTGAATTTCCCATCTGGCCTTCCGGAAGTCCAACTGCCTCTCCTGATGCCTTTAATTCCACCTTGGGATAGAGTTTATTATACATATCCATATTAGGAGTTCTGGCAAGCCTTACAGCATTACCATCAGTTCTATCGGAAAGACCCCATCCATCGAGTATTATCAGACAAATTGGTTTAATTTTACCAAATTTATTTATCACGGCCATCCTAATAATTAATTATTGTCATAAAATCATCGACCTTTAAACTTGCACCACCGACTAATGCTCCATCAACATCTGGCATGCTCATTAGTTCTGAAATATTAGAGGGTTTGACACTTCCTCCATATTGAATTCTTACGGATTCGGAAATTTCTTTCCCGTAGAGCTCCCCTACTTTTTTTCTTATAGCCAGGCACATATCATTAGCATCTTTCGATGTAGCAGTTTTTCCGGTACCAATAGCCCAGATTGGCTCATAAGCTACGGTAAGATTGATTATGTTTCTTTTGTCTATATCAGCCAGACTTTCTACCAGTTGATTTAATACAAATTCTTCTGCCATACCTTTTTCCCTTATATCCAGTGATTCCCCAATGCACACAATGGGCTTTATACCCGAACTGTAAGCTGCATTTACTTTTTTACTAACGCTGTTATTTGTCTCTCCAAAATATTTCCTTCTTTCACTATGACCTATAATTACATATTCTGCACCTATTGCTTTTATCATCTCTGGTGAAATTTCTCCTGTAAAAGCTCCGCTGGATTTGTAAAACATATTCTGCGCACACAGTTTAACTTCAAGATTGTCATTTTCAATTATGGTCTTAACGCTTTCTAAAGCCGTTGCAGGAGGGCAAACTGCTACTTCACAATTATTTTTATTTTTATATTTAAAACCAAATTCCTGCATGAACTTTACAGCTTCCAGATAGGTCATATTCATTTTCCAATTACCGGCAATGAAAGGCTTTCTCATTTATAAAATCCTCTCTAGAAATTATTTATATTATTTATCCATTAAAGAAATTACGCCCGGCAATTCCTTTCCTTCAAGGAATTCCATGGCGGCACCGCCGCCGCTTGAAATATGCGAGAATTTTGAAGATAGATTATATTTCTTCAACGCAGCCAGGGTATCCCCGCCACCTGCTATGGTGACCGCCTGGCTTTCAGCAACAGCATAAGCAACACTTCTGGTTCCGTTAGAAAAATTATTCCACTCAAAAACGCCCACGGGTCCATTCCAGAAAATAGTCTTTGCACCTGAGATTTCATTTCCGAATAATTCCGCACTCTTCTGTCCGATATCCAGGCCTATCCAGTCCACTGGTATTGATTGTATGGATACTGTTTTGTTATCTGTCTCACTGCCAAATTCTTTAGCCACAACAATATCAACAGGGAGCATTAATTTAACATTATTTTTTTTGGCCA
>CAZHOY010000149.1:0-4731 GCA_964534695.1 uncultured Actinomycetota bacterium
AAATGGGCTATAGTATTAATGTTTCAGGAAATCATTTTAAAAGTAAATGGGGATCAAAAGGCTATTTATAATGCCCTTAACGGAACAACCAGCTTTTCAGAAGATGAAGGAATCAAAGAAGGAGTTCAGTTTATTAAGGAATTAATGGATACTAACCCGTTCCAGGATGCATTTACAGCAGCTGATTATGGTGCAGCAAAAAACCTGTTCACACAGGGAGGAGCTGCAATGTATTATATGGGAGAATGGGAAATGGGAATGGCTGCAGATGAGAATCTGTCTGAAAGCTTCAGGAGCAATATCCATGGTATGGCGTTTCCGGCATTGGAAGATGTGAAAGGTAAGGCAACCGACTTAATAAGTTGGAATGGCGGTGGGTATGCAGTATCCGCAAACTCAGAGGTTAAAGACGAAGCCATCAAACTCCTTAACTACATGTTTGAACCGGAAAATTGGGCTAAAAATTCATGGCAGACGGGTGTCAATATACCGGCTCAAAAGTTTGACAGTTTCTTTACTGGAGAAGAGACTGGTCTTCAGGAAGAAGTTGCTCAAATACTGAATAATGCAACTTCAATTAGTGGTACTCCAATTAATGATGCTTTGACTCCAGCATTTAAGGAGGAAGCCCAGGACCTGGCACAATCATTTGCTGCTGGTATAATTACACCGGAGCAGTATCTAGCTGGGCTGGATGAAGCTGCAGGAAGGGCTAGAGCTGAAGGTAATTAACCCTTTTTAACTTGCGCTAACTAGCATTATGTCTTGGGGGTAGGAGAAATTCTACCCCCTCAAATATTTAAATTGAAATAATTGATCAAATTGATCAAATGCATAAAGTTCTAACTAATAAAGTTGCAATATTCTATCTTGTAGCTCCGGGATTTCTTGTATTTATCTTTGCTATACTGGCGCCTATATTCTTAAGTGTTTACTATGGCATGACAAGCTATACGGGGATGGGTGCTGCACAATTTGTAGGAATAAAGAATTTTAAGGAAATTATCATGAATGACCCGGTTTTTAGGGTATCTCTAATACATGCCCTTTTACTGGGAATAGGCTTTATAGTACTTCAGCATCCTTTATGTATATTTTTTGCCATAGTTATTGACAGAATAGGAGGAAGAGCTGAAAAATTCTTTAGAGCAACCTTCTTCATACCATGTGTAATTTCAGTTGTGGTCACCTCGAAAATGTGGGTAAGTATACTAGACCCTCAGTATGGTCTTTTAAACAAACTTCTGGGTTCTATGGGACTGGCGGCATTGAGACAACAGTGGCTGGGGGATCCCAAAACTGCATTGGCATCGGTCCTTCTAATCTGTATGTGGCAGGGCTTTGGATGGGGAATGCTTATATACTATGCCGGCTTAAAGAGTATTCCCGGGGAATTATATGAGGCTGCAAGGATAGATGGTGCAACCAATATGGGAATATATACAAAAATAACACTCCCGCTCCTTTCACCGGCTATCAGGATAAATGTTACACTTGCAATAATTGCTGCATTAAAGCAGATGGAAACTGTTTATCTAACGACAAATGGAGGTCCTGCCAATACAACTCAGTTTCTGGGTAATTATCTTTATATAAAAGCCTTCAGTTACCAGCAATATGGTTATGCCAACGCAATTTCAGTTCTGTTTGTTATTGTTTGTATAATAGCTACAATATCAATCAGAAAGCTGGTTAAATATCAGGAATTATAAGCTATGAGATTAACACAATTAAAGACTAGCAACAACATTAACAGAGGAAAGAGTTACTGGATTCTTTTTGTGATAGCTACATTGTTTGCAATTGGCCAGATTTTCCCGCTGATATGGCTTATTGATTTTTCGTTATGTAAAAGCAGTGAATTTTTTACGGGGGGCATTCTCAAATGGCCTGATCCTCCACAGTTTCAGAACTACGTTAGGGCATGGGTCGACGGAAATTTTATGCGGTTCTTTTTTAATAGTGTATTAGTAGCATCTATTACTATTGTCGCAACAGTATTTTTGTCACTTACTCTTGGTTATGCATTTACCAGGATGCGGTGGAGATTTAGTAAAATCTTCCTGAATATAATATTGCTTGGCATGATGATACCCATACACGCAACACTGCTTCCCAACTTTTTTATATTCCAAAAATTGTCATTATTGAATACCTACCAGGGACTTATTCTACCGTATGTGGCATTCTCAATGCCCATAGGCGTATTTGTTATGACAGGGTTTTTGGAGAATATACCCAGAGCTCTTGAAGAAGCGGCAGTGATTGACGGCTGTACAGTATATGGAATCATATTTAGAATTGTTTTACCACTTGCCAAACCGGCAGTTGTAACAGTAATTATATTGACTTTTTTTACCAGCTGGAATGAATTTATTATGGCGGCAACCTATTTAAGCAGTGATAAGTTCAGGACCCTACCTTTTGCAGTAATGAATTTCGCAGGCCAGTATTCATCCAACTATGCTGCCCAGTTTGCTGTAATGGCATTGAATGCTATCCCTGCAATCATTGTTTATATTTTATTTAATGAGCAGATAACGAAGGGATTTCTTGCAGGTGCAATAAAGGAATAGTACCGATTTTTAAAAAGGAGGTTTTTGGAATTTGCTAAAAGGAAAGCTGGGAAAGGTTAAAAAGAGGCTTAAAGCCCTTTTGCAGGAAGAAATTATAAGACTGGTGTTGTACATCTAAGTCATTTCTCCGAGGTAATGATTGCACTCATCTGACTGATATGCCCCGGGAAATGTTGTACTGATATACTGAAAAATACCTAGAGAACCGCCAATATAAAGAATCTTATATTATTTCTTATAGAATGACAGAAATGTCTATTTTAAAGAAAGACTAACTTTTTAGAGGTGAGAAGAAAAATCACTCGTCGGAGCTGATTGTAAATTATATCACTTGCCTATAACTTAAATCTACGTAGAACTCATGAAAAATAGAAACTTTTATATTTATCCTTTATCGTATTAAGTCCAGCTTGGCTATAATTTTTTTAAAAACAGTATACACCCTATTAGTTGAGTACATCTTTAAGATTACTTATGAATCAACGCTTATAAATTTTATGTTCAAGATTTTTCTCTTAAGTAAGTCTCAACAGTTGTATTTAATTCGTTGTACTGAATGCAGTTTTCTAAACGAAGTGAGCTTAAAATTTCGTCAATCTCTTTCTCTGACTTATCCATAAACTGACGAACATACAGCGCCTGCAGTTGATCTGCGGTATATGTGCTCATGGCAGCCTGAATAAAATATCGCTGATTGACGGACAAATCGAGGCCGGGGATAAATGATGCTATCTTGTTGCTCAAAGCTAAGATATGCTTCTGAATTTCCGGAGGGAACTCGCTTAGCCAGCTAAAATCTGTCTGTAATACTTTTTTAGCGGTGATAACACGCTGAATTGTTTGCGTGTAAGCAGATTGTGGATCAACATGAAGCCATCCCATTGAACCCACACTTTTATATGTCCAGAAAGTCCAGTGCGCATTGCATTGGTTATACGAATTAAGTTGGTCTGCAAATGCTTGAATCTGATGGAGCTTCTTCTCTTTGGCATGCTGAAAGTTGAAGCCAAATTCGCCGACAACCAATGGAACATTATGTGATTGTGAAAAGCTGTAGCCTTCTGATTGCATGAACTGTTTTTTTATTTGATTATTATCCCAGTGAGTACCGTTTAAAGTCAAAGGATATTCAGGTATCTTAGAAATAATGACTTCGGTAATATAATTGTGACTACTATAGATGATATTTGCATCAGGTAGACTATCAAGACCTGAGAATAACACAGAGAAATAATCGCCTTCAAGCATAATGATACGATCTGTGTCAATTTTATGAATTTCTTCGATCGCCTTCCGGTAGATGCGGTTGATGTTCTCCCAATCCGTTTTATATTCATCATCAGGGACGAAACGACCAAATGGTGCATTGCTCACAGGCTCATTCATAATATTAAAAGCGGCTATAACCGCTCTGTTGTGATATCTGCGTGCAATTTCCTTCCATAAGGAATAAAAGCGGTCTTGAAATTGCCGATGGGTCCAAAACAGGGAATGGCGTGAGCTGTTGTCACAGTGCCAGTCACAATTCTGCCAACCCTGAACCGCATGTAAGTCAAGGAAGACATAAATATCATATTTTTCACACCAATCCAGCACTGAATCCAATCGTTTAAAACCTTTTTCCAGATACTCAAACGGAGCTTGGTCAAGTTCAAAATGCCGGTAATTCAGTGGTAAACGGATAGCGGTTACGCCACATTTTTTAAGAAATGCTACATCATTTTCGTTAAAAAAATGATCTAAGAATCGATCAAAGAAAAAAGAGGCTTTTCTTTCCCCAAGCTCTTGTTTCATCAATGCGCGTAATCGTGCTTCTGAACCTGGGTAGCCATCAATAAAGTTTTCCATATTCATCCAACCTCCGATATTTACTCCTCGAAGAAAGACTGGATGTTTTAATGAATTGACAATCATTCCATTTAAAACTTGTAACTTATCCATAGATGTATAATCCTTTCAGTCCTTTTTTCTTATTGTCCATATACCATATGTAAAGTACCACACAATTTTTTCGATATTTTTATGATACTGGGTTATAAATATTGATAACTATGCATAAAATACTATGCTTAATGTTATCATTACCATATGATATATATAATATATATTTATTTGTATCTAACGTCAAGGACAAGACGAATTAATTTATAAATGA
>CAZHOY010000150.1:0-4726 GCA_964534695.1 uncultured Actinomycetota bacterium
TTATATCTGGCCATCCTACATTTGATGCAACTATTATATTTTTTGGAAAATTATAGATCATTTCCGGAGTCCCAATCTGTTGTATTTCACCCTTATTTAAGAACATTATTCTGTTTCCAAGAGAAATAGCTTCTTTATAATCATGAGATGTATATATAGTAGTAGTTCGAAATTTCTCTCTTAAAAAATGAAACTCAGTCCTTAATTGATTTCTTATCTTAGCATCTACATGGGCCAGCGGTTCATCTAATAATAATATCTTAGGTTCTTTTATCAACGCCCTACCTAGAGCTACTCTTTGCTGTTGCCCTCCACTCAATTCTGAAGGCAGTCTATCCAACAGATGATTTATATTTAACATCTTTGTAAACCTGTCCACTTTTTCTCTTAATTGTTTTTTATTATATTTATGCTTATTTGCTGGTGATTTAAGTGGAGCTGCAATATTATTAAAAACAGTAAAATGTGGATATAAAGAGTATTCTTCAAATGTTAAAGCGACATCTCTTTTAGCTGTTGCAACATTATTTATTAAATCTCCATCAAAATAAATCTCACCACTTTCTGGATTTTCTAATCCAGCAACTACTTTTAAAAATGTAGTCTTACCAGCTCCAGAAGGTCCAAGAATAACAAAAAACTCTCCATCGTTAATCTCAATTGACAAATTATTAAGTGCAACTACTTTATCAAATTTCTTTGTAATATTCTTAAAAGATATCTTTGGCATTTTATACTCCAAATTTTTAATAACAATAAATATTATAAATACAACAAATTAATAAGCATGGTGTTTACTGAAACAAACAACCAATAATTATCTTCTTATAGCACCCATGCTTAGACCAGAAATTAAATAACGTTGTAAGAAAATAGCAAGAATTAGCAAAGGTAAAGCTGCCCCAACACACATAGCAGCAATCTCCCTATACATTATATTATCAGGAGTAAGATATCTCATTGCTTGAACAGTCACAGGTTGTACAGATGTTGAAGCCAGTACCATTCCAAATATAAAATTATTCCAGCAATAAATAAATGCTAAAAGAGCTCCTGCAGCAATCCCACCTTTAGCCAAAGGCAATATTAATCTAAAAAAAATATAAATTCTTGAATATCCATCAACCATTCCTGCTTGATCAATTTCTACCGGGATATCTTCAATATATCCTCTAACGATCCATAAAATCATAGGTAAACTAATCAGCTGATATACCCAAATCAGGGCAATATGAGTGTCGTATATACCAATTTTCGAAAATATTAAATAAAGAGGTATAATGACTAATAGCGGTGGCGCAAATCTAAAACTAAGAATTGTAAAAGCTAAATTTTCTTTTCCTCTAAATTTATACCTAGCTAATATATATGCTGCTGGCAACCCAACAAGTAAAGATATTAAGACAGAGCTTACAACAATAATTAAACTGTTTCTAATGCCCACTAAAAACCATGATTCAAAACCTGTAGAAATACTTGACACCCCAGCTACTTTCTCCATACCTAATATATAGAGAAAACCTTTAGCGGTGGGCTGAAAAGAAAAATGGGGTGGATAAGTAATAATATCATCAGTAGGTTTTAATGCCATAGTAATAATCCAATATATAGGAAATAATAAAAAGAAAAAGGTAATTATTAATGATATATATGTCATTAACTTTCCTAAAATATTTTTTCCAAATTTTTTTCTTTTATCCATTATCTATCCTTTTTATAAGAATCTTGCTTAAATATTTATCTTAATCTTTCTCGTAATTTATTCCAATATTTAATTAAAAAATTACAAACAATAAAAACAATTAACCACATAATTAACATAATAGATGACCCGTACCCTATTTTATAGTAGTTAAATACCTGTGTATAAGCTTCGACTTGATAAACCATTAATGTGCTACCCGGTCCACCTCTAGTTAAACCGAAAATAATATCAAATTGAGCTATTGAATCAATAAATCTAAAAACTAAGCATATAACAATATAAGGCATAAGCAATGGCAATGTAATTTTTCTAAGGACTGTAAATCTGTTTAATCCATCTACACTAGCAGCTTCAATAATCCTTGGAGGTATACCTTTTAATCCTGCAAGAACTATAATAGCAATAAATGGGGTAAACATCCAAACATCTATTAATACTGCCGAATATAAAGCAGAACTAGAACTTGCAGCCCAAGAAAAATCCTTTGTAACACCAAATGGACTTAAAATAAAATTTAAAACACTAAATTCAGGATTCATCATCAATTTCCACATAATAGTTCCTATAATAGGCGAAATCATTAATGGGAAAAGTGCAAGTGGTCTTAAAACCTTTCCTAGCAAAGTATCTTGATTTAATGCAAATGCAATAATAAATCCTAATAAAAACTCGAAAATAAGTGCTAAAAAAGTATAAGAAAATGTAACCTTAAAATTATGCCATAACAAACCACTTCTAAAATATTTTAAATAATTATTAAAACCAATAAAATTAACCTCTGTTCTTATTAAACTAGCATCAGTTAAAGAGTAATAAATACTGTAACCAAACGGTACTAATATAAGTATTACTATTAATAGTGCAGGCAAAATTGCAAATATTGGCCCTTTTTCAATTATTTTAGACTTTAAAGTAGTAATACCTTTCATACATCCTCCAAAATATTCCCATCCTTAAATGGTGGATATATTAACCTCTTTCTTATGACTACCAAATTGTTTTTAAAATCTTAGGTTAATAATATCCACCATTTACATTTAAACTATCTCTTTAATTCTAACCATTTATTAACTATTCTAATGTTAAATCGTCAACAAGTTTCTCTAATCTCTGCTCAACATCTGCACCTTCAACCATTTCTTGTATAGCTACAGCCCACTCCGTAACTCTTTCAGCCATTTCTGCTTGTGGAGTAAACAATAAAGAACAATAATCTATAGTATACATAAATGTATCAACATAACTCGGGTAGCTAGCTTCCAACAGTGTAGTGAACTCTTCATTAGTCCAAGTAGACTCTCTTACAGGATTCAATCGTGATAAATCTAATCCAAACCTCAAGTCATTTTCCTTATTTGTGGCCCACTGTATAAAGTACCATGCTGCTTCTTTATTATCGGAAGCTGCATTCATACTAAGACTCCATACCCAGAGGTTAGCCTTATGATCAGTTCCACCTGGTTTAGTAGGAATAGGAGCCCATTTAAGCGTACCCGGTTCAGCTATTACCGATCCTTCCTCTCTCATTGCAAAAGACGACAGAATATCGCAATCTATGGCTATTGCTGCTTTACCAGCTGCTAAATCTGCCAAAACATCATACCATTCATAACCTATCCAACCCGTTGGTCCATAATCTTGTAATAACTTAACGAAATCCTTATGAAATTCAATACCTTCAGGTGTTCCCATGGCGGGTTGTAAATTATCATCAAAATCCCTAGCGCCATAGTTAGTAATAAGACTTATCGGAGCAGTATGAATCATATTCCAATTCCTAAGACCACGACAAGAAAAACCATACATATCTGGTTCATTTTCCTCTATTATTTTTGCTGCTTCATAAACCTCTGGTAAAGTTTCTGGAACTTCAATATCATATTTTTCAAATAGATCAGCTCTATAAGTTAGTTCCATCATCTCAAAACCAAGAGGAATTGCCCATTGTGGTCCTTCTCCTACTGGATGACCGTCAATCATATCCCATTGATCAGCTTCTCTTAATCTTGGGAAAATACCTTCATAATCGTAATCTGGACTTGTCACACTTGGGTTAGAGATATAATCATCCAAAGGCTCAATATATCCTGGAGGAGCATAAGTCCATATCTCCATTTCACCACTCATTAATACATCCAAATCTTTTTCACCAGCAGATAATAATATCGTTAATTTGTCTCTATATTCATTTTCTGGAAGAGTCTCTTCAACAACAGTCATTCCAGTCAATTCTTCAAATTCTGGAATTGCATTAACTATCCCCTCTGTATAATTATGTGCAACCATTAATAAATTAAGTGTAGTGCCTTCGTATTTCTTCCAATCAAATTCTTCAACTACCGCCTCTTCTTCAGCCTCTTCTTCAGCTTCTTCTTCCTCCTCTGCTGTTACTACTGCTTCCTCCTCTGCCTCTTTTTTACATCCAGAGAAAACTGAAATACTTGCTAAAGATATACTTATTATTAGTACAATTAACCATAATAACGTTTTTTTCATTTTATTCACTCCCTTTTTCATTTTAATTCACAAAATTAAATTGTTTTATAAAACCATCTCCCCCTTTCTCTTGTTAATATCTATAAAATTCCTATGATTAGCTTATTAGAACAATAATCTCGTAATTATTTATTACAATTTATTGGATATTTAGTTCATATTGTTATATTATTTATTCATTATAACATAAAGTTTATGCTTATCAACAGATTTTTTTCTTTTTGTCTTGCTATATTGCTACTCTTTTATAGCTAATTGAAAAATGAAAAATTAATACTCTTTTAAAAAACTCCATAATGTATTAAAATAAATCATATTAAATAATAAAAATACATAAAAAATTATAAATATAGTTATTATTATAATTAATATATTATAGATATGAATGTTGGTCTTTATAATAGCATAAAAAATAAATAAACAAAAGCTTAATTTTTATTAAATCTTATAATATAATAGAATAACAATTAATTTATTTGAACTATTTAAGAGTTGTGTTTACAACTCATTGTTAAAAGCTCTTTG
>CAZHOY010000151.1:0-4708 GCA_964534695.1 uncultured Actinomycetota bacterium
TTATGAAGATATTATCCAGAATAAACCTTATCGGAACTACCGTACTTATGGCCACCCATGACCGTAGTATTGTAAATTTAATGAGAAGAAGAGTTGTAGAGCTGGAAGAGGGAGAAATAATAAGGGATCAGAAGAGAGGAGTATACGGAGACTAATGGCGAGAACCAGGTATTTCTTTAGCGAAACCTTTACCAGTCTGAGGAGAAATTTCATTATGGGATTCACGGCTATTACCACTGTAGCAATTACTTTATTCATTGTAGGGTTCTTTACCATAATTGTCTATGATATACAGGGCATAATAAGTTCGGTAAAAAGTCAGGTAGAACTGGCAGTGTATCTTGAAGATAATATTTCAGATGAATTGAAGGCGTATATTGAGGATTACATAATAAACTGGGAAGAAACCGAAAAGGTGGAATATGTATCCAAGGATCAGGCACTTGAAAGATTTAAGGAGAAAAATGAAGGGGGTGATATATTAAAAGAGATCCAGGGCAACCCGCTACCGGCTTCTTTTGAGATAACCTTAGAAGATCCTGAGAAAATTGACCGGGTAGCGCTCCGCTTTTTGGATAAGGACGGTAATTATATAGAAGGTGTTAATGATGTAATATACGGAAGGAGTTATGTCAATACCTTATTTTCAATAACTGCAATTGTGGGAAGCATAGCCCTTCTTATAATCATAGTCCTGCTTCTGGCAACGGTGGTATTGATATTCAATACCATAAGGCTCTCCATTTATGCCCGCCGGAAGGAAATCGAAGTTATGAAACTGGTGGGGGCCACTAACTGGTTTGTAAGAATTCCCTTCCTGTTCGAGGGATTTTTCGAGGGATTTACAGGAAGTGTGGTTTCTGTTATTTTATTATATTTCCTGGGGAATTTCTTACTTATCAGGGGAGAAAGAGTAATTGTGGATACCATGCGAATTAAAGAGCTGGCCATAGTAGGGAGCGGCAATATTGTATTGTATATATATATAGCAATAGTGGTATTAGGAGGCTTTATAGGGATTATGAGCAGCGGTATAGCCCTGAGAAGGTATATTAAGATTTAAAAGGCTTAAATTTTTTGGGTTTTAAATTTTTATAGATTAGTATTAAAATAGTCACAATAAAAAAATGTAATAATATGATAATTAAAAGTAAAAACATCATAGTAATATTTATAGTAATTATTATAGCAATCTCCAGCTTTAGCCTTTCTTATGCTTCATCATTAAAATCTATCCATGCCCAGTCTTATGAGGAACAGTTAGAACAGATACAGCAGGAAAGAGAAGAAACCCAGGAGAAAATCGAAGAGATAAAAAAGACAGAGAAACAGTATCTTAATGAAGTAAATGAGGTAGAAGGCCAGCTGCGGGGTGCATTGTCCGAGCTGGATGGTCTTAATAATAAATTGGCCGAAGCTAAAAGCGAGGTGGATAAGGTAACCATAGAGCTGGTTTTAAAAGAAGAAGAACTGAATAAAATAGAAGAGGAGCTTGAAGAAAAAATAGGAATATTAAATGAAAGAGTTGCCGCTATCTATAAGAATGGAAATGACAATATACTGGAAATTTTGCTGAAAGCGGAAGATTTCCTGGATTTTATATCAAAACTCAAGCTTATGAATCTTTTTGCAGAACAGGATACCCAGAATATTTTGCTAATAAAGGAAAAGAGAAATGCAACCATAGGAATCAAGAAATCTATTATTGATTTAAGAGATGAACAAAAAGATCACGAAAGCAAGGTCGAGGAACTGGTAACCCAGGCTGAACAGAAAGCAAGTGAGGTCGGGGATTTATATAGTAATAAGAAGAATTTGCTTTCTCAGACCACTGCCAATAAAAATGCCCTTATACAAATGGAGAAGCAGCTGGAAATCAAGGAAGCGGAAGTTACCAGAATTCTGGAGAGCTATAAGTATGGTAACGCACCATCGGGTAAATTTATGTGGCCCGTAGCAGGATGGGTAAAATCCGGTTTTGGCTATAGAATACATCCTATATTTGGTACAAGAAGGTTTCATTCGGGCATAGATATAGCGGCTTCTTATGGTACGCTGGTAAAAGCTGCCGATGGGGGACAGGTGGTTCAGGCCGGCTATTTCGGCGGGTATGGTTATTCGATTATGCTTTATCATGGAGGAGGTTTTGCCACCTGGTATGCACATCTTTCCAGCATCAATGTATCTATGGGCCAGATGGTACAAAGAGGACAGGTAATAGGTCTGGTCGGTTCCACGGGATGGTCCACCGGCCCGCATTTGCATTTTGAAGTAAGAATTAACGGTACTCCTCAGAACCCGCTGGCTTATTTACAGTAGTTTTTAAATATTTGTTTTTAACAAGCAGGGTGGCGCTTTTATGAAAAATAAAATTTTCAAGGTATTGGTTGGCATAGTAATCATTGTATTTACGTTTTCTGCCGGATTATGGCTGGGAATCAGTTTCGAGCCCTTTAAGGAATATATACTTAATATAAGCCGGTATAATAACAGCAGCTCAGAGAATATATCTGAAGGTACTGAAAGCGAGTTCAGCGTAAAGCCTTTCGAGGAGGCTATAGAACTTGTTTCTGAGAGTGCACTAGATGAAAAAAGCAAGGAAGAATTGCTGGCAGCGGCCATAGATAGCATGCTTTCAACTCTTGATGATGAATATACGGAGTATTTTACAACTGAAGAATATAAAAAAATTATGGAATCCTACAGCGGAATTATGAGCGGCATAGGGGTTGTGGTTACTCTTAATGACCAGGAACAGGTTGTGGTGGTATTATCTCTGGATGGCACACCCGCTTACAGGGCAGGCATTATGGAAGGAGATATAATAATTGGAGTTGATGGTGTGGAAATAAAGGAAATGGCCCTGGAAAAAGTAGTGACTATGATAAAAGGCGAAGAAGGCACTAAAGTAGGCCTTAAGATTTACAGGCCTTTGGGGGATAAAACCATTGAGCTGACCATTACCAGGGCAAAATTTCTCATTCCAAACCTGGTATCTGAGGTTATCGAAGAAGATGTAGGTTATGTATGGTATTATACCTTTCAGGATAAAGGAGCACAGCAGCTTGATAAGGAAATTCAGAAGCTAACCGGCAGTGGTGCCGAGGGAATAATTCTTGATTTGAGAAATAATCTGGGCGGAGTATTGAGTGATGCAGTTGAAGTATGCGATCTCTTTTTAGACGAGGGTAAAATTGTTACAGTAAGGGGAAGACTGGAAGATAAGGAAGTAACTGATGAATATTTTGCCGGGGATGGAAAATATACGGAAATTCCCCTGGTAGTATTGATCAATGGATTTTCAGCAAGCGCATCGGAGGTAGTTGCCGGTGCATTGAAAGATAATGACAGAGCTGTTCTGATTGGTGAGAAGAGCTTTGGAAAAGGATTGGTTCAGGCGCTTTACGAGCTTTCAGACGGCTCAGGAGTTAAGTTTACCACTGCCAGGTATTTTTTGCCTTCAGGGCTGTCCATTGAAGGAGTGGGAATAGAACCCGATATAACAGTTAAACTGGAACTGGACTCTACCGAGGATACGCAGCTGATTAAGGCTGTAGAGGAAATAGAGATGCTTATAAGTGAAAGTTAATGAATAAATTAAAAAAAAAGAGTGGTTCCGAAGAGAATAGGAAAATAATTGCCCAGAACAAGAAAGCTTTAAAGAATTTTTTTATTTTAAACACTTATGAGGCCGGCATAGCGCTGGAAGGATGTGAGGTTAAATCCATCCGCGCCCACAGATTGAATTTGAAAGATAGTTTCGGCCGGATAAAAGAGGGCCAGTTATTTCTTTTCAATATGCATATATCCCCATACAGCAGCAGCAGGGTTGAAGATATAAATCCCACCAGGACCAGAAAGTTGCTCATGCACAGAAGAGAAATTGACAGGATAGCAGGGAAATTGATTGACAGGAGCCTCACCCTGGTGCCCATAAGAGTGTATATGGTAAAGAACAGAGTCAAGCTTGAACTGGCACTGGCCAAAGGTAAGGTCAAAAGAGACAAGCGCAGGGATATACAGAACAGGGAACATGAGATTGAAATAAAAAGAGCTTTGAAAAATCGACAGTTTTGATATAAAATGTTCTAGCGTCAAATCTAGGGTTTTCCGCAGCAGCGGGGGCGACTTGGATTCGACGGGGATAGGTTGTGCTTGGATTGCAAGCCGAGTATCAGAACTCGTAAATAACTGAAACTAAACACAAACGCTAAAGATAGTAAATTAGCATTAGCAGCTTAATATAAACTGCTACGTCTGCGAAAGGTTTCCTGTGCTTTTCAACAGGCGACGAAAAGCAGGATACTCTGGTATAATTTGCCTGCAGCAGTACCGGAGGAAATTTTATGCAGGCTGGCTTTTTAAATCGTGTCCATGCGAGTGAAAAAGTAAGACTTAAAATATGGAATAAGCTTGTAGATGTTTAAGTGTCAATATCTTCGGACGCGGGTTCGATTCCCGCCGCCTCCACCATAAAGTTAGTAATCCCGGCTTTTTTATGCTCTCACCAATTAGAGGGTAATTAAGTTCTGACAACAAGTTTAAATCCCTAGCAGTCTGAATTCTACATTATGGATGTCAGGTGTTTGATATTTTATTATTTAACCAGGAAATAGTATTCGATTTTTTTAATTTTGTGTCTCTTGACATGGTAATAATTACAATGTATTCTTTGTAATACAAAGAATACAGAGGAGTTTAATATGTC
>CAZHOY010000152.1:0-4698 GCA_964534695.1 uncultured Actinomycetota bacterium
TCTGTCTGTCTTTCCCATGCAGATTATGGTCACTCTGCATGAGAGGATGATGGTAATTTTTATTAATTTTGCAGTTCTCTGTCTTGTTCCCATATGGCTGGTTAGAAAAATAAGAAGTTCTATGGTATCTGTGGCAAACGGTCAGTTTATGCTGTTCAAGAAAGATGTCTACAAAAAGATTGGGGGTCACAGGGCGGTTAAAACTGAATTAATAGAAGATGTTGGTATTTCCAAACAGGTAAAGAGGCACGGATACAGGTTCATGATTTTTGACGGCCGCAGTAATCTCTACTGCAGGATGTATAAAAATTTCAGTGGGGTGGTCAGGGGATTTTCAAAATTTATTTTTGCAGCTATGGGTTACAGTACTTTTAATCTTCTGATGGTTATATTAATGATTACGGTACTTTTCCTTTTTCCGTTTATACTATTGCCCCTTGGAATTTACTGTTTTGATTGGTCAAGAATAGTAATAAATTTGTTAATGAGCCAGATCATTATTATAGCCATAATTAAAATTGTACTATCAATAAGGTTTAAAAACAGAATATTGGATGTGCTTCTACACCCTCTTTCTATGTTATATATAATTGCATTGTCTATAAATTCAGCACATAGGGTAAAATCCGGTTATGGCATATACTGGAAGGGCAGAACATATAGTATTGGTAACGGAAAAGAAATAGAAATTGTTAATGATAATTTTAGATAAGTACTTTAGAATACCAATAGGCGCCTGTAGCTCAATTGGATAGAGCAGTGGACTACGAATCCAAAGGTTGGGGGTTCGAATCCCTCCAGGCGTGCCATTTATTAAATATGCATAATTAACCAGCAATATTTGCAGTAAAATTGATTAAAGATGATTTTCATAAGGAGGTAGTAAAAAATGAAAAATTCTGCGGTTAAATTTGCAAGTATTAATTTTAAAAAACTGGAAGCGAACGCTACCCTTCCTGCAAAATTTAAGAGGATGCTGGAATCATTACCGCTTAAAAAAATGGTGGAGGGCAAATCGGTGGCTTTAAAAATGCACCTGGGCAGTAATATGGGCTATATCACTATCCATCCTTTATTTGTGAAGATACTGGTAAAGGCTCTAAAGAATTCGGGAGGAGACGTTTTTATTACTGACCTGTACCATAGGAGTCGGGGTCCGGGGTGCAGCCAAAAGGGGCTATACAGAGGATATTGTAGGCTGTAAGCTTATCCCTGTGGCGGGTATCGAGGATAAATATTATTATTCAAAAAAAGTTAACTTCAAATCACTTAAAGAAATACAGGTAGCGGGCAATATTCATGATGCCGATGTGCTGATTGATTTCTCGCATTTTAAAGGTCATGGCTGCTGCAGTTACGGCGGTGCATGCAAGAATATTGCCATGGGCTGTGTTACCTCAGAGACAAGGAGAGAGGTTCATGCTCTGGAAGGAGGCATAGAATGGAACGAGGAGCTGTGTGATCACTGCGAGACCTGTATTAATGAATGCAGGTATAAGGGCAAATAAGTTTAATGATGAGGGAAAATATGAGTTGTTTTTTCATAACTGTACTTACTGCCAGCATTGTGTGGAAGTATGTCCCAATAATGCCCTTACTTTTGTGGGAAATAATTTTAAAGATTTTCAGGAAGGGCTGGCAATAGCCACCAAGGAAGTGCTTAAGACTTTTGGTAAAGACAGCGTGTATTATATAAATGTTCTGCTTAATATAACCATGCTTTGTGACTGCTGGGGTATGTCAACAGCATCACTGGTTCCTGATGTAGGTATAATGGCTTCCAGCGACCTGGTAGCAGTAGAGAAAGCTTCTCTGGATATAATAAAAGATGAAACCCCACTTCCCGGTTCACTGCCGGTGGGAAGAGAACTGCGGAAGGGAAAACATCTTTTCGAGAAAATCTGGGGTAAGGATCCTTACGGTCAGATAGATAAACTGGAGAAGATTGGGCTGGGAAACAGTAATTATACCATTGAAGAAATTGAATAATATCTATGTTTAGAAATATTTATAGGATATAAATTCAGGGTGCCTGTAAGACTTTAAGGGTTCTCAGCCTGTTTATAGCTGCAGCTACTTCAAATTTTCTGGGTAGAGCATAACTTCCGGGATGCTGGTCCTTAAAGTCAGAAATTATGTCCAATCCATATTTTCCAATATCTTCAAATACCATATCTATAATATCGGTTAGGGTATTTTTTCCATCCATATACTTTTTCCGCAGGGCATAAAGGATTATATCCGATATGGCATTAACCTGGCTGGGATCAACTATCTGTTCAACAGCAGATAGGTCAATATTGTAAGATCCGAAGATTATGTTATCCAGGCCCCTTGATTTTACTTTTTTCCTGCCTCCTCTGAAGGGGTTTATGCTTGAAGGCAAGGGAATTCTTCTGGTTATGGAACTAAAGGAATCAGAAACCTCTGTATATCTTGTATCCTTTCTTTCTTTTATCAGTTCTGCCGCTTTTTCTGTGACTATGGAGGGAAGGTAGCAGTCCATCATTATAACTGTATCTGCAATTTCAAAATAATCACCTGATCCGCCCATGACCAGAATGGATGATGTACCAAATTTTCGATAAAGATTTTTTACCCGGTCAATAAAAGGGGTGATAGGCTCTTTGTCTTTTGGAACCATCTTCTGCATAATTTCATCTCTTATTAAGAAATTAGTGGCCGAGGTATCTTCGTCCAGAAGAAGAAACCCGGCTCTGCATTCAAGTGCTTCTATTATATTTGCAGCCTGTGAAGTGCTTCCGCTGGCATTGGCAGTGAAAAATTTTACCGTGTCTTTACCGAAAGGAAGATTGGAAATAAAGGGCGAGATATTTACCTTCTGAATGTTTCTTCCTTCTTCGGCTCTTATTTTTACTGCGGAATCAACTGTTATACAGTACTCTCTGCCGTCTGAAGGGATATGGTTATAAATACCTCTTTCGATAGCCTTAAGGAGGGTTGTCTTTCCATGAAATCCTCCTCCGATTATAAGGGTTATACCCCGGGGTATGCCCATTCCTGTAATCTTTCCCGCATGGGGAGCCTTAAGTGTGGTTTCAAGCCGGGGCGGAGATTTAAAGGCAACAGCTTCTGATTCAGGAAGGGGGCTGTCACTGATACCGCTTCTGCGGGGAAGTATGGAACCGTTTTTTATAAATGACACCAGATTATTTTCTTCCAGTATGCCGCGAAGGTAATCCTGGTCCTCACAGATTTGGATATGTTTTTTCATCTCTTTCTCATCCAGGCTGCGGCAGAACATTGAGGCGGCCACTATTTTAGGAATTTCACCGGCAAGCATTTCCAGACAGTAGTTTCCCAGGATAGTTCTGCCTCTTGCAGGAAGACCTGCATAAAATCTTACTTCCACAAAATCGAAATTAACCACGCAGGAGGTTCTCTGAAGGATTTCCTGTCCTCCGCTGTCTATGCTTATCAAACCTGATTTTCCTGTACCACGGTTTCCCCTGCATTCTTTTTTTAACGATTTTTCAAATGCCCTGGAAATATAATCTTCAAGGGCGGTTTTCCTGGAGCTATTGGAAAAAAGTTCCGGAGCAAATACAGCTTTAGTCTGCATAACTCTGGCCCTGAGCCTGGATGGTGAGGCAAAGGGGTCTCCCTGTACATGGTCTATATGGAGGGTAAAATCTCCAAAATCATATCTGCCCTTAAGCTGCTTGTATGCTTTGTAGCCTTTATGGTCAATTGTTGAAATTATTTTCTTAAGTGTTTTCATGTTTAATAGAATTATAATTGTTAAATCCGATAATTTGAATTAAATATTTGGTATTTGCCGAAAAATAGATTAGATTTTGATCGGATTAATGATTTTTTTGTAAAATCTGTTATTATATTGTTTGCCGCAGGATACGGAGAGGTGCTTGAGTGGTCGAAAAGGGCCGCCTGCTAAGCGGTTAGGCGAGTGTAAGCTTGCCTCGAGGGTTCGAATCCCTCCCTCTCCGCCAGTGATACCAATTCGAACCTTTGTATTTGTCATCCAGCAGGGCAAGAGTCTGGATCTTTGTATGTGCTATATAATACGGCTTAAACTTAATCTCTCCATTACTTACAATATAGTAAAAATCTGATTTTTTATCTGTTATAGGTTCTAGGCTAATATTTCCGAGGAGTTCTTTTAGAGCAAGTGAGGAGGATACAGTATTTTGATTTAATGTATCTTCCAGCTTTTCCAGTCTGTGTTTTATCCATTCTTTAGGTGGGGAAGTAAATTTATTTTGTTTCTGAAAAGAAAGTAAGTCAATTTCTTTTTTTAAAGATTCACCTTTATTTTCAGCCTCTTTTAAAGCTTCAGATACTGCATTTGAAAAATTTCCTATTTTAATATAATTAAGGTAATTCTGAATTTCAGATAAAATCTTTTCATATTGAGATTTTTTATTTTTGATCTGTTCAGGAATCTTATTAAGTCCTTTAGAAATTAATTTCTCTATTCTCTTATACACATATTCAATGTTTTCTATGGTTAATATTTTTTCCTTTAAATTAGATATTATAGTCTTTTCTATTCTTTTTCTGGGGATTAACAAAGTGTTTTTGCAGGTTTTTCTTTTAGCGTTAAAGCAGCCATAGTAACCGCTTCCTTTACCGCTAATAAGTACGATAGCACCGCCACACATAGAGCATTTCATAAGTCCAGCAAATAGGTGAGGAGGATTAGCATGAATATAGCTT
>CAZHOY010000153.1:0-4678 GCA_964534695.1 uncultured Actinomycetota bacterium
TTCGGTTACTTTTTCACCAGGAAGATGTCCGCCGATCCCGGGCTTTGCTCCCTGTCCTATCTTGATTTCCACCGCTGAACCTTTATTCAGGTAATCCACATCCACGCCATATCTACCGGAAGCAACCTGGACAATGGTGTTTTTTGCATATTTATACAGGTCCTTGTGCAGTCCACCTTCACCGGTATTATAGTAGGTGCCAAACTGTGAAGCAGCAGAAGCTAAAGACTTGCAGGCATTAAAGCTTATGGAGCCGTAGGACATTGCCGAAAACATAATGGGAGTGGAAAGCTCCAGTTGCGGGTACATTTTCGTCTTCAGCTTAACACTTTTATCTTTTAAGTTCCTGCTTTTTTTAAATTCAAGCCTGTCGAGCTTCCTTCCAATAAACGTTTTTATTTCCATGGGCTCGCGTAGCGGGTCAATGGAAGGATTGGTAACCTGGGAAGCATTAAAAAGAATACGGTCCCAGTATACGGTATAGGGCTTATCGCTTCCCATTCCAGTCAGAAGCACCCCTCCCGAATCCGCCTGCCGGTATATATTTCTTAAATGGGTAGGGCTCCAGTTATAATTGGTCTTAAACTGGGACTCTCTCTCCTTAATCTTTAAGGCACCGGTGGGACACAGGCTCTCACACCTGTGGCACCCCACGCACTTAAGATTATCGCTGTATATGGTATCCTGCTCACTATCATACTCATGGACATCGTTGGAACACTGCCTTACACAGACCTGACAGGATATACATTTACTTTCATCTCTTTCTATTTTAAATTCAGATTGAGCAAGTTTTAAAGCCATTTTCTATCACCTCAAACTTTTACCGGTTTTCTGCCTGATTTTATCAGGTTACTGCCGGTTTTTTTCTCTTTTTTGCGTATCACTCCTATAACCGGTTCCCCTCCATCGGGATGCCATAGATTGTCAGGCGAAGGGCAAACCTTTCTTATGGGAGCTTCCTCACTGGAAATAAACAGGTACTCATCCTTTTTTGCCGCAACCAGCGGCCTTAGCTTTATTCTATCATTTAAGGCATATATAAAATTATTGTTTCCCACTATTATGCTGAAAGGGCCGTTTACCAGTGCACCTCCATACAATATCCTCAGAGCCTCCAGTAGTTCTCTTCTATCCCGGGGCATTCTTTCTATCTCCTCCCACAGGGGCGAGGCCAGAATCAGATGGACCATCTCCAGGCCTATTTTCTGCTTGCGAACTATAAGATCCAGAAGATAGGTAATAACCTCGGTATCCGTGGAAAGGGTACATTCATATCCGAACCCGCTTACAAACCTCTTGTTGGTTCCGTAGGATGAGATCTCCCCGTTATGTACCACGGACCAGTTAAGGAGTCCGAAGGGATGCGCCCCACCCCACCATCCTACACTGTTGGTGGGAAATCTTCCGTGAGAGGTCCATAGATATCCTTCATATTCATCCAGCCTGAAGAACCGGCCGATATCCTCAGGAAATCCCACTCCCTTAAAGATACCCATATTTTTCCCGCTGGAAATTATATATGCGCCGCTGATATCCCTGTTTACATGCATAACAAAATCCACAATACGGTCCTCTTCTATTTCGTTGGCAGTCTGCTTCCTTTGGTTGGAACCTGCTGTGCTGCTGCCATGCGGTTTAGAATCTCCCCCCGATTTTAGAAAATACCTGTATATTAAAGGCGGGTTTTCAATCCGTGATACTTTTCTGGTGGGAATTTCCTCGCTTAACAGCACTTTGAAATTGCCGCCTATTTCATCTTCGGTCCGCCTTTTTGCTTCCATATCATCGTAGAAAATATGAAATGCCCAGTCATCGCTAAAATGTGGATAAATTCCATAAGCGGCAAATCCTCCACCCAGTCCGTTTGACCTTTCATGCATAACCGAAATTCCGTCCATTACCATCCGGCCATCAAATCTTTTTCCAGCCTCATTTATCACTCCAAACACGGCACAGCCGGACGGAATCCTGAACCGGGAGAACTCTTCCTGCCTGTCTATATTAATTTTTATTCTACCTTTAAGTTCCCTCATTAATTAAACCTTACTTTTTAAAAAACATAATAAAAAACCTCCTTAAAACATCTCCGTCTTAAGAAGGCTTCTTTACCTTTTTCCGCTTACACATCTCCATGCAAGCTGGAAATTTATTTAATTTTCTAGGCAGAATAATACCAGTATATTATTATTTGTCAAATATTTTTTAAAGCCGGGTTATTTATATACCCCTTTTATTTCTTCCAGTGTTATGGGCTTGTAATCTCCTGCATGACCCGCAGTTCCAAAATCAATCATCTTACCCTTTACCGTCTGGTAAACTGCTTCCCTTGCAGCTCCAAAATAAGTCCTGGGATCAAAGGCATCCAGATGCTCGCCGAGATACTTCCTTACTGCCCCTGTCATGGCCAGCCTTCCGTCGGTGTCCACATTTATTTTCCTGATTCCTCTTTTTATGGCTTCCTGGATACTCTCCATGGGTACACCCATGGTTTTTTCCAGCCTGCCGCCATATTTGTTTATAATCTCAATCAATTCCTGGGGCACTGAAGATGAGCCGTGCATAACCAGGGGAACTCCGGGAACCTTTTTTACCACTTCATTTATTATATCCAGGGCCAGAGTTGGTTTTGCCTTAAATTTGTACGCACCATGACTGGTTCCGATAGCAAGAGCAAGCGCATCCACACCGGTGATCTTTATAAACTTTGCCGCTTCATCAGGATCGGTAAGCTTGACCTTCCCTGAACCGACGCCATCCTCTATCCCGCCAAGTGTTCCCAGCTCCCCCTCAACGGATACCCCCAACTTATGGGCGTAGTTGACCACTTCCGTGGTTACCGCAACATTTTCATCAAAGGTAGTGGGAGTTTTGGAATCCTCCTTCAGCGACCCATCAATCATAACTGATGTAAAACCCAACTCTATGGCCTGCTTACAGGTCTCAAGGCTGTTTCCATGGTCAAGATGCAGCACAATGGGAATACCTGGATTATCCTCAGCTGCTGCAGCAGCCAGATATTTTATATAGGCCATATTGGTATATTTCAGCGCTCCCCTGCTTGCCTGGATAATTACCGGCGATTGTGTCTCGCTGGCCGCTTTCATTATCCCCTGGATCTGTTCCATATTGTTAACGTTATAGGCTCCTACTCCGTAATCACTTTTTATAGCCTCGTCCAAAACTTGTTTTAGTGGTACTAATGGCATCGGTCCTCCTTGTAAATATATAGGTTCTTAAATTAAAATTCTTATAATTATATCACCACAGAAATTAATTTCTATGCCCAAAAAAAGCAGCTGCCCTTACATGCTCTTCATCTCATAGGAAAGCACTATTGCTTCTGCCACTTCCCTCATCGGTTTTCTGTTATCCATGGCAAATTTCTGAATCTTCCTGAAAGCTTCTTCTTCAGTCAGTTTGCTCTCTTTCATCAGTATCCCCTTGGCCCTCTCTACCGCTTTTCTGGTTTCCAGTTCCTCCCTTATCACCTTGGTCTCCACCACCAGCCGATAGTTTTCAATCACTATAGCCGCCTGATCAGCCACTGTCTTTAAGATGCTTACCTCATAATCACTGAACTTATGGGGCTCCGAAGTATATACCGTAAGTACCCCTATTACTTTCCCCTTGACATGAAGTGGCACGCAGAGCAGAGACACCAGTCCTTCCCTGCCGGCTATTTCCTGATACTTGTAATTCTTATCTTTCAGGATATTGTATACAGCCATAGGTTTATTCTCCAGGGCCACTTTCCCCGCAATTCCCTCACCCAGCTTGAGTGGATTCTTATTGATATATTCCTTACTCATGCTCTGGGTAGCTTTAATGGTAAGTTCTTTCTTCTTGGGGTCAAGAAGCATAAGCGAGCATATCTTGGATCCCAGAACCTCCGCAGTAACCGTAACAATAAGCTTCAGGATATCTTCAAGATAAAGGTCCGAGGTTACCGCCTCGCTTATCCTGTACAGTGCTCCTATTATATCCTTTGTATTCTCCAGCTTTTTATTTTCACTGCTCATACTTAAATATCCTTTTTATAATATAAAGGAACTAAAAAATTAATTATATTACATAAAACTTTAAAATTGAATAAATGCCTCAAACTATATATATGGTAACTGATGAAGTATTTACAAAAGATTACAATATGGATAGAATTCTAAACTGTGGCGCATTCGTCTAGTGGTTAGGACATAGCCCTCTCACGGCTAAAGCAGGGGTTCGAGTCCCCTATGCGCTACCAGGCTAACTCTTGGCACTATTATTAATAATTTTAAATAATAATATTAGAACAATTCAAAAAGATTATCATTTAAAAACTTTCTAATAATTTTTTTCTGTTTCTTTGTTAATATAGTATACAGATCTTTTAATTTCTGGAATTCTAAATCTGATACTTTTATATTCTCTAATAAATTTTCTATACCTAAATAATCTTTCTCAGCTTTATTTTTTCTCTGATTATTAATTATAATTTTTTGTAATAGATATGCTTGAGGAGTAGGTACAGCTATCTTGATATTTTTAACTTCAATAACTGCGATATTATCAATCAATAAATTGGTATTTCTTAATCCTTCTGCTTTGATTCCAAAAGATGGGACTTCGTAAGGTTCTAATTTTATTCCTTCTCTAGGTTTATTAATATTCCTTATTAAAAAATCGATATCTCTTG
>CAZHOY010000154.1:0-4671 GCA_964534695.1 uncultured Actinomycetota bacterium
TCCGGGTAATCATATATTTTCTGGCTTTCAAAGAAAATCACCGGATCACATTCTGCAAGCGCCTTATTCATGAGCCCCTTGGCATCATAGGGAGTTACGGGATAAACAACTTTAAGACCGGGAATATGGTTTGCTATAGAAGACCAGTCTTGTGAGTGCTGAGCCCCATACTTTGCTCCAATTGAAATTCTAACCACTACCGGCATTTTTAAAATACCGGCAGACATGCTCTGCCATTTTGACAGCTGGTTAAATATCTCATCACCTGCGCGTCCTAAAAAATCACAGTACATTAGTTCGCAGACAACACGGCCTCCTTCCAGCCCATAGCCTACGGCAGCTCCCACGATTCCCGCCTCAGAGATAGGTGCATTAAAAAGTCGGTGATAAGGCAGAGCCTCCGTCATACCGCGGTACACTGCAAATGCACCTCCCCAATCCCGGTTCTCCTCACCAAAAGCAACCATTGTAGGGTCGATATAGAATCGGTGCATCATAGCCTCAAAAACTCCATCCCGGAAGTTAAAAGCCTTCATTTTGGGAACCTGGTTCCCTTTTTCGTCAAATCCCTTCCTTATTTTACTGCGTATCTGCACTACTCTCGGGTTTTCCTCTAAAGGATGATTTACCTCAGGAGCTCTTCTGCTGAAACGCTCAACTTTTTTATTGGAAAACATAACTGTACCAATATACTCAGACTGGGGACCCATACGGGGAGATATTTCAAGATCAACTGCCAGCTTAAACATTTCAAATACCATATCATTCACAACTGTTTTTATTCCTTTGAGTTCCCCCTCAGTCAGGATATGGTTAGAAACCATTTTATTTCTGAAAGCTTTAATAGCATCTGCCTTTTCCCATATTTCTATTTCCTCCTTGGTCCTGTAGCTTGAGGCATCGGAGGGTGAATGACCACTGATACGATAAGTGACCGTATCCAGCAGGACAGGCCCCAGACCCTGGTTCAAAATTTTCCTTTTTCTTTTCATGGCATCAATTACAGCCAGGGGATCATATCCATTAATCCTTTCCGCATGCATCTGATCGGAATTAACACCGGCTCCCAGGCGGGCCAGTACCTTAAATCCCATGGTCTCACCGCTTGTCTGCCCACCCATCCCGTAATGATTGTTTACACAGTTAAAAATAAGAGGCAGTCCTCCGCCCAGATCTTTATCCCACAGGGTCCGGTATTGCTCCATAGTGGAAAAGCAAATTCCTTCCCACACAGGACCACAACCAAAAGAACCATCGCCAATGTTGATAATCACGATACCGTCAGCTCGGTTAATCCGTTTATACAAAGCAGCCCCCGGACCGATAGAGCCTGAACCGCCGACAATCGCATTGTTGGGATAAATGCCAAAGGGAGGAAAAAAGATATGCATAGAGCCGCCCAATCCCTTGTTAAAACCTGTCTCCCTGGCAAAATTCTCTGAATAGGTACCATAGATTAAAAATTTTTTAGCTAATTCTTTGCAATTGTCCTTATGATTTTTTTCTACTACCTCCAGTATCGAACCATTCATATAGCTCTTCATAATGTCCATCAGTTTCTTATCACTCAGTTTCCTAATGGCAGAGAGACCTTTTGCCAAGACTTCACTGTGACTTCTATGTGAGCCATAAATATGATCAGAAACATCCAAAGTGAACGCCTGGCCCACTGCAGCTGATTCCTGACCAATTGAGAGATGGGCTGGCCCCTTGTGATTATATTTAATCCCCTTGTATACGCCTTCTTTTTTTATTTTATCCAGAATGGTTTCAAATTCCCGCAAAACACACATATCATAATAGATAGCTTTAAAATCATCCTTTGAAAAGAGTTTTTTCTCTTCATCTATTGATTTGTCATAGATATTTATCTCTATAGGCTTAAATTCAATTTTACCTTTTTTAAAAACAACTGTAGGTGTTATTTCGATAGACTTTGGCATTATATAGTTTTACCTCCCTTTATTTTATTTGACAAATTGCCTCTTTTATAGCCTCTGAGACTGTTGGGTGGGGAAAAACTATTTCTTTGATATCTTCTACTCTCATTTCCATTTCTATAAAAGTAGCTACTCCATATATCATTTCACCAGCCACCCCTCCAATTATATGGACACCTAAAATCTCATGATACTTTCTCCCGGCAAGAACTTTCACATATCCCTTCTCTTTATCATTCTCGGCTACAAAGCGGCCGGATATACTCATGGGTAGTAGAATTTTCTGATAATTAATCTCCTCTTGCTCTAGCATCTGCTCTGTCATACCTACAGACGCCACCTCGGGATGAGTATAAATAACATTAGGAATTGCCTTATACCGCGTTACATCCTTTTTCCCAAACATATTATTCACTGCCACAATTCCTTCCCTGGTAGCTGCATGGGCTAACAGAACTCTGCCTGTAGCATCACCGCAAGCCCAAACACCAGGGACATTGGTCTTTCCCTGCATGTCTGTTTTTATTCCTATAGAATCGTAAAGTATTCCTATATCATCTAACCCAATACTTTCCAGGTTGGGCTGTCTTCCAGTAGCATTAAGAATAATCTCACTTTGCACTGTCTTAATCTGCCCATTTTCATCCCTGTAAGTAATATTCTTTTTATCAATCTTTATAACCTGGCTCGAAAGAACAAAAACGATACCTTTTTTTTCAAGACTTTTACGTAAATACGAAGTTATTTCTGTGTCTATCTGATAAGCAATATGAGGAAGCATTTCAATCACTCTTACTTTTGATCCCATCTCATTAAACAAACAAGCAAATTCCAGCCCTATAGCTCCAGCTCCTATAATAATCAGGGACTTTGGGATTTTATCCAGTTCCAAAATAGCTGTTGAATCCAATACATTGGAAGAATCAATACCTTTGATGGGAGGTACAGCTGGCTTGGAGCCTGTGGCAATCAGTATATTTTTTGTTTCATAACTTTTTTCTTTGACCTCAATAGCATTCTTAGATAAAAGTCGTCCTTCGCCCCATATTATTTCCACGCCACTTCGCTTTAATTTACCTTCGACACCTTTTGCCAACATGGATACAACCTCACTTTTCCGCTTTTGAATCTTCCCGTAGTCTATTTCTAGTTTCCCAGCCTTTATGCCATAATTTTCCGCTTCTTTGCATACCTGCAATATCTTTGCGGAATACAACAAGGTTTTTGTGGAAATACAGCCCGAATTCAGACATATTCCCCCAATATGCTTCTTTTCGATTAAAGCCACCTTTTTACCCAATTCTCCTGCATGTGCTGCTGCTTCATATCCTCCAGGACCAGCACCTACTACTATCAAATCATACATAATACCCCCAATCATTCTTAAATATCTAATCCAGCAATATTTTCGAAGTTTTCGATATTGTCCTTTAAAGCCACCAAGAACCGCGCAGCAGGTGCGCCATCAATTACCTGGTGATCTGCTGTTAAACATAGTTTTATATATTTAATAAATTTTACTCCTTCACCTGTTTCGACAGGTTTTAAATCTATGGTACATATTCCTAAAACAGCCGCCTGCGGGGTATTGATAATCGGTGTAAAATGTTCAATACCCATGCTTCCTATATTTGTAGTTGTAAATGTGCCTCCCATTAAATCGTCAGGAGCTATTTTCCCTGATACAGCCTCATTGGACAACTTTTTCACAGCCAGAGATAGATCTTCTAAAGAGAGCTTCTGCGCACTCCTGATAACCGGCACTACCAATCCCCGGGGGGTATCACAGGCAAATGCCAAATTAACATCCTCATGCTGATACACTATGCCATCGATGAATTCAGCATTTATTTCAGGATAAGATACGAGTGTGCGAATAACAGCATACATAACCATATCATTAATGGTTATATTGGGTATGGAACGCTCAGCGGCCATACTTTTAATCCTTTTCCGAAGGGATAATATAGCATCAGCCCGGGCAGAGATAGTAATAGTATACTGTGCAGTCTCTATAAGAGAGGAATGCATATGCTTGGCAATTGTAGTACGGATAGTGGATAACTTTTTACCAGGCTGTCGTAAGTCCTCTCTGATAATCATGCCGCCAGTACCGCTGTGTGTGCCCTTGTGTATCCAGCCCTCCTCCAATAATTTCTTTGCTGTACTTGAGAAGCGGGGAGCAGTATAAAAATATCTTATAACATCTCTTTCCAGAATCCTTCCATGCGGACCACTGCTGGTAACTCCATCCAGATTAATACCATGTGCTATGGCAAATTGTTTTGCCCTTGGACTGATTCCTCCGGATTTCCGGTCCTCTTCTCTAACTGCTTTCCGGTCTACTGTGGTTTCTTTTTCAACCTCAGGTATTTCTTTTTCTTCCTCATATTTTTCTTTAACCGGTTGTTCAAGGAGTTCCTTTCTTTTTTCTTCAGGTTTGGGTCTGTATGATTCAAATTCTTCACCTTCATCCCCTATCACAGCAATGTTGGTCAGTACAGGAACTATGTCTCCCTCTTTAAAAAAAACTCCCAAGAGAATGCCCTTGGCAGGAGCATCCACTTCAAAAGTAGTTTTATCAGTCTCTATTTCAAGCAGTATGTCACCCTTTTTTACCTTTTCACCCTCTTTCTTTTTCCAGGAACCAACTATGCAGGATTCAACTGTATTTCCCAACTTGGGGATTATAACCGGTGTAGCCACTTCATCCTCCTTGATTATATTTTTT
>CAZHOY010000155.1:0-4657 GCA_964534695.1 uncultured Actinomycetota bacterium
AATATTCCATGATACACTACCATCCTTATATTCACCTGAATCAGTAATAGAATTTTCAACTACAGTTATATTTTTTGATAAGTTACTTTTGATTTCTACATTAGCGGCATTCATACCACCGGTATTTTCAACTACCAGTTTATATTGTATTATATCACCCAATCTTAAGACTCCACCGTTTATATCAACAGCTTCTAAATCAAAGTTACTCAGATCGGGACTGCTTTCAACTTTATTACTTAAATCTGCACTGACATCTCTATTAAAAGAATCCTGATAAATCTTATAATTAAATTTTGCTCCATCAAACACAATTAAAGTACCATCATCCAGCGGTTTATTTACTTCTACTGTAAAAGCTATTGTGCCTTTTTTATTCTTCTCAACATAACCAACTTTAAAAGCTAATGTTCCATCAATATTTTCTAAGATTTCATCATGGTTTGATGATATAAAAATTGTATGTTCTGGTACCTTTGAATTTACTTCTAAATTATCTACATCCCTGTTTCCCGTATTCTTATAATTTATTATATATGTTATTTGTTCCCCGGGTTTTACATATTCATTTGAATCACTGGATACAAAATTAAATAATTCATCATCAAAATTTGGCTTTGTCAGGTAAACCTTAAAATAATAATATGTAGAATATGATGCTGCAGCAGCTACAATAATAATTATAGCTGCAAGATAAATCCATCTTTTGTTATATTTTAAAAATTTACTAACACCACTCATGCTACACTCAGTCTTTTTGGTAATCTCTTACTGTACTTCAAAAATTTATTAAAATCTTTCATGCACGTACCCGGTCCTCATATTAATATTTATAAAACAATTTTCTTATTATAACAAAAAGTTAATCTTCAAATAAAGCTTTTTATTGTATTAGGTATTGTAAAATTTATTGACATAAACTTCTTTTACCTAAGTTTACAAGTTAAATATTTTTAGAAAACTATCTTTTTAATAAAAGATTTCCTTATTACCTGAATAAGTTAAAAAAACCTAAACTCATTTTGCAAAATATATTTTTTATATTATTATATGCAATATTATATTATTATGTTATCAGCTTAAAAAAGCGTGGGAAGATTCCCTACTATTATTTTTAGATTTTTATAAATAAACGGAGATACAATGAAATATTTTAAAACTTTTTTAACTGCTCTTGGTTTTATAGCCCTATTTTATTTTATAACTCCTAACATGCTTTATGCATACCTTGATGCCGGAACTGGTAGTTATATAATTCAGATAATCATAGCTATTGCAGTAGGAGGAGCATTTGGAATTAAGATATTCTGGCGCAGGATTTATAGTTTCTTTAAGAAACTATTCAATAGAAAGAAAATAAATGCAAAAGATAAAAGCTAGCAAAATTGAACCAGGCTCTTTCAGGGACCCAAGCGGATTTCTTTTTTATATAGATGACCAGATTTACCGTCAGATAAATAAAGCATATAGAGAAAATTATAACCATCTTATGAATTCTGGTCTTTACAAGGCTCTTGTAGATGCAGGTTTACTCATTCCTCATATAGAGACTGACGTCTCGGGTCCAGAACCTGATAAATTATATAAGACAATAAAACCCGAGCCTGTGCCATTTATATCACACCCATATGAATGGTGCTTCGCTCAATTAAAAGATGCAGCACTGACCACTTTTAAGATCCAGAAAATAGCTCTGGACTTTGAAATGACTTTAAAAGACTGTAGTGCCTATAATATACAATTCGTTAAAGGAAAACCAACTTTTATTGATACACTTTCTTTTGAAAAATATCATGAAGGACAACCATGGATTGCCTATAGACAGTCCTGCCAACACTTTATTGCACCCCTGGCATTAATGAGCTATAGAGATATAAGATTAAATCAATTATTTAGAATTTATATAGATGGGGTACCATTAGATCTGGCAAGCTCGCTTCTTCCATCCAGTACTAATTTTAAGGCTTCACTTCTTTCCCATATTCATCTTCATGCCAAAAGCCAAAAACACTATGCTGATAAAGCAGTAAAAATAGGTGGACATAAAATAAGCCGCCTGTCTTTCATGGGTCTCATAGACAATTTAGAATCTGCTACCCGCAAAATGGACTGGAAAGCTAAAGGTACAGAATGGGCTGATTATTATGAGGATACCAATTATTCTATAGGTGCAATTAATCATAAAAAAAAGATTGTAGCTGATTTTTTAGATAAGACAAATCCAGGAATTGTCTGGGATATTGGAGCAAATGATGGTCTATTCAGCCGAATTGCAAGTGATAAAAAAATACTGACTATTTCTTTTGATATTGATCCAGCTGCCATCCAAAAAAATTATCTTCAAAGTGTTAAAAACAATGAAGAGTATATTCTTCCACTGCTGCTTGATTTAACCAATCCAAGCCCTGGTATTGGCTGGGAAAATACTGAAAGAATTTCATTGATGCAGCGTGGTCCGGCAGATACAGCCTTTGCACTTGCTCTAATCCATCATTTAGCTATTTCAAATAATCTACCAATAGGTAAAATTGCATATTTCTTCAGTCAAGTCTGTAAATCACTTATTATTGAATTTGTTCCCAAGGACGATTCTCAGGTTCAGAAACTTCTGTCAACAAGAGAAGATATTTTTCCTGATTATACACAGCAAGACTTTGAGATTGAATTTAAAAAATATTTTACTATAAACAATGTTGAGAATATTAATGATTCTAAAAGGACTGTTTATCTAATGAAGAAGAGAAAGAGCTAAAATATTATGAAAAAGACATTTATTATTCACCCATTTTTATTTGCTATATTTCCTATTTTATTTCTTTACTCCTATAATATTGAGCAGCTTTCAATAGTTTCACTTCCTGAAATCTTAATACCAATAGTTATTATATTGGGTTTTACGGCTATTGCAGTGTTATTCTTCTGGTTAATCCTTAAGAAAGATTGTAAAAAGGCAGGAATTATTGTAGCTATATTTTTAGTTTTATTTTTCTCTTATGGCCGTGTTTACGACCCAATAAAGAGTTTTAAAATAGGCAATTTCATAATTGGCGGACATAGATACTTGCTGGTCGTCTGGCTTATATTATTTATTCTAGGTACTTACTTTACAATAAGAACAAAAAAAGATTTACGTAACTTCAGCAATATTCTAAATGTAATAGCTGTTGTCCTGGTCTTATTTTCTCTGGTTAATATTGGAATTTATAAATTTAAAGCAAGAGATATACAAGAATATAACAGCACAAATCTACAAGAAGAAGAGGCCAATATATCAGAAAATCAATCTGAGTTGCCAGATATCTATTATATAATTTTTGATGGATATGCCGGTACAAATTCATTGGAAGAATTTTATAATTACGATAATCATGAATTTATTGATTATTTGACCAATAAAGGTTTTTATGTAGCTTCTAAAAGCCGGTGTAACTATCCATGGTCTTATCTATCCCTGGCATCATCATTAAATATGGAGTATATTAATTATTTAAGTGAAGACGCAGGACTCAAGTCAGATGATAGGACATTACCTTACCGGATGATCACAAACAGTAAAGTCTGGAAATTCTTACACTCAAAAGGATACCGGTTTGTCCACTTTAATTGTTCCGGCTGGGGACCTACTGATAGAAATATAAATTCAGATATAAGTATTCAATGTAATAGGCTGAATGAATTTAATATATTACTAATTCAAACAACTATGTTAAAATCCTTTGAGAAGTATATTATTGTAGATTCTGCCAGAGATAAGATACTGGATTCTTTTTCAAATCTTGCCAGAGTACACAAAATAGAAGGGCCAAAATATATTTTCGCACATATAATGACTCCTCATCCTCCATTTTTCTTTGGTGCTAATGGTGAACTTGTTCCTGAAGCTGAATATAAATTAGCCGCATATTGGGATAAGGAAAAATACTTGAATCAGCTAATTTTTGCAAATAGCAATATTAAAGTTCTAATTGAAGAGATTTTATCAAAATCAGAAGTCCCCCCAATTATAATACTCCAGGGAGACCATGGTGCACGATCAACGCTTGGTGACCCTCATGGCGATAGAGAAGATCCTGCCAATATTGGATGGCTTGACCCGACTGCAGAAATGCTCAGAGAGAGCACATTTATATTAAATGCATACTATCTACCCCAGAATGGTAGTAACCTTTTATATGACTCTATATCTCCTGTTAATACTTTCAGATTAATTTTTAATATTTATTTTGATGAAGATTATGAATTACTGGAAGATAAATGTTATTATTCACCCTACCGGCAGCCTTATAACTTTTTTGAAGTAACAGACGAAGCAGAATTATAAAATTCTATTTCTTTTAAAATTATTCTGGTCTGGACTCAATATAATATTTACTCAGTATATATTTTCAACATACTCACCAGCTAACTTCGAAATTCTATACAAACTTACAGGACTGGCATAATCACCTTCTGCATAAGGAGCATTTTCTCGCTAATTTATTTTTTTTATTAACCATTTTCTAAAAGTTCACAAAATTGAAATTAAAAGTAATACTTTCTAATCTTTTATCTCTATTTCAACATTATCACAATCAATATAACTACCATGAGAAGTTGCTCTAAATTTTATAGAAGATTTTTTAGAACATGATGATGTTATATCTCAATTTTTAGCTAC
>CAZHOY010000156.1:0-3396 GCA_964534695.1 uncultured Actinomycetota bacterium
GCATCTTTTCCGAACTAAAACTGAAATCTAAATTGCTTCCATCAAAATTATATATTGACCATACCCCAAGCTCATAGTTTCCCTTGGCCACAAAATCCTGATACCATTCCTCTGAAGGTTCATTAAAAATCCAGATCTCTATCCCAATTTTTTCCAGATCTTCCTTAATCATTTCCTCTATCATCTGCTTGGTGTCGCTGCTATCTATGGAACCTATAGTAATATATAATGGATTATCAATGCCGTACCCTGCTTTACTCAAAAAATCCCTTGCTTTATTTAAATCATAATCATACTCCAGCCACGACGGGTTATGGTAATATGAACCTTTTGCAAATAAACTATTAAGAACCTCGCCGTTTTTACCGAATAACTCCTTTATAATTCTTTCCCTATCTATAGCATAGAATATAGCTTTCCTTATATTAATATCATTTAAAGGGCTTTTATTTTTTTGCTTTTCTTTTGATTCCAGGAAAAATTCTTTGCTTATAACGTCCATTTCAACAACAATATCATTTTCACTTTCATCCTCTCCCCCATCATCTAAAGATTGAAACAGTTCAAAGCTATTGTTCTCGCATGAAAACATACAGGTACTCAAAAATATTATTGCCAGTAAAAAAGCCAGCAAGATTTTTATATTTTTTTTACCCATATTTTCACCTGTAAATAAACTTTTCTTATTTAAATTGGTTTTCCTGCAAAAAAACATGCAGCAAGATGTTCATCTTTACCCTTTGAATAATTTTTTAATTCCGGTTCTTTATTACTGCAGATATCTTGAGCATTTGGACATCTGGGATGAAACCTGCAACCGGAAGGCGGGTCTATAGGGCTTGGAACATCACCTTCCAAAACAATTCTTTTCCTTTTTCTTTCCAGTTCAGGATCAGGAATGGGTATTGCTGATAATAATCCCATGGTATAGGGATGCAGAGGCTTTGCATATAAATCTGAACTTTTTGCAACTTCAACCAGTTTGCCCAGATACATCACACCTATCCTATCGCTAACATGCTTTACTACAGAAAGGTCATGAGCGATAAACAAATAGGTCAGATTAAACTCCTTCTGTAAATCAGACAGTAAATTTAAAATTTGAGCTTGAACCGATACATCCAGTGCAGATACAGGTTCATCACACAATAATAATTTTGGAGTTAAAGCCAGTGCCCTGGCCACTCCGACTCTTTGTCTCTGACCACCACTAAATTCATGGGGATACCTGTTTATATGTTCGGGATTAAGCCCAACTACTCCGAGCAAATTTTTTACTTTTTTTATCCTGCTTTTTTTATCACCAATTTTATGTATTTCCAGTGGTTCGCTTATAATGTCTCCTATAGTCATCCTTGGTGAAAGAGAAGCATATGGATCCTGAAAAATTATCTGTATCTCTCTTCTTACTTTAAACATCTGCTTTCTTTTAAGCTTAAAGAGATCAGTATTATTATATATAACTGTCCCTCCTGTTGAGTTGGCCAGCCTGAGTATAACCCTGGCAGTGGTCGATTTTCCACAGCCACTCTCCCCCACCAGACCAAAAGTTTCACCTTTTCTGATAAAAAAATTAATGCCGTCAACTGCTTTGACTATTCCAGAACTTCTCTGAAATAAAAATCCGCTCCTTAAATAAAAATATTTTTTTAAATCTTTAACTTCCAGTAAAATATTATCTTTCATTAAAATTATTTAAATTTAACCTTTCTTAACAATTTTATTTTCCATTATCTCTTTTGACCTATAGCAGGCTACAAAATGCCCTTTTTTAATTTCAACCATGGGAGGATATTTCTTACTGCACTTATCTATACTATAACTGCACCTCTTTCTAAATATACAGCCTCTTGGCAAATCTATAAGACTTGGCGGTGATCCTTCTATCGGTTTTAATTTTCCTCTCTTCTCTTCATCAAGTCTGGTAATTGAATTCATAAGTCCCAGGGTATAAGGATGCAGAGCTCGATAGTAAATATTATCCACTTCAGAAAATTCAACCGGTTTCCCTGCATACATTACCATTACCCTTCTTGCATATTTTGCAACAACTCCCAGATCATGAGTTATTAAAATAATTGAAGAATTTGTTTTATGCTTGAGTTCATCAATTAATTCCAATATTTGAGCCTGTATGGTCACATCAAGAGCAGTAGTCGGCTCATCTGCTATTAATATATCCGGGGTATTTGCTATAGCCATAGCTATCATAGCTCTCTGTCTCATACCACCGCTGAATTCATGCGGATAGCTGGACAGTCTCTTTCTTGCTTCTGCTATGCCCACCAGTTTCAATAATTTTATAGCTTCATTTTTTGCTGATTCTTTTCTTAATTTCTGATGTAAAATAACCGATTCCATTATTTGATTACCTATGGTATAAACCGGATTCAAGGAAGTCATTGGATCCTGAAAAATCATAGAAATCCTATTTCCCCTAAAATTCTGAAGTGATTTAAGGTCCATCTCTAAAATATTCCTTCCATTAAATATTATCTTACCACCTACTATTTTCCCGGGAGGCTGGGGAATAAGTCTTAGAATAGAAAGAGCGGTAACACTCTTTCCGGAACCTGTTTCACCAACTATTCCTAAAGTTTCTCCACTATTAAGGCTGAAACTAACTCCATCAACAGCTTTTACTGTACCATAGTCAGTAAAAAAATAAGTTTTTAAATCTTTTACTTCCAGTAATTTATTATTTGTCGACATTTCTTTTCTTTATTAATCTATGTTTTTACTATTTTAATCTTGGGTCAAAAGCATCTCTCAGGCCATCTCCAAGCAATACAAAACCCAGAACAGTTATAACAATAGCCAGTCCCGGGAACAACATCATCCATGGAGCAATATCAATGTAATCAAGAGATTCCGAAAGCATTTTCCCCCACGCCGGAGTTGGGGGCTGAACCCCTATCCCCAGAAAGCTTAAAGCTGCTTCTACAATTATAGCGGTACCTACATTCATAGTGGCATATACTATTATGGGAGCTATAGAATTTGGAAAGATGTGTCTCATAATTATTCTGTAATTACCTGCACCCAGCGCCCTGGCTGCTTCTATGTATTCCTTATTTTTAATAGATAAAATAGAACTTCTAAAAATCCTGGCAAAATATGCCCATCCCAGAACACCAATAGCTATAAATATGTTTACAATTCCAGGACCCAAGACGGTCATAATTGCTATTGCTCCCAGAATATATGGGAATGCGAAAAAAATATCAGCTACTCTCATAATTACGGCATCTGAAATATTACCAAAATACCCTGCAATTGCTCCAAAGAATAATCCTATTATCGCCGATATACCAACTGCTATTATACCTACCTGTATAGATATCCTGCTTCCATAAATAACCCTGCTGAATATATCTCTCCCCAATAAATCAGTGC
>CAZHOY010000156.1:3496-4631 GCA_964534695.1 uncultured Actinomycetota bacterium
ATCCTGCTTCCATAAATAACCCTGCTGAATATATCTCTCCCCAATAAATCAGTGCCAAAAAGATGAGCCTTATTGGGAGAAACCGATGATTCTTCCTTTATCCTTCCTATAGGATCATATGGAGAAATAAAAGGAGCAAAAATTGCAATCATTATTAATATTGTTACAATTCCCAGGCCCAACATTGCCAATTTATTTCTTCTTAATCTTCTCCAGGCATCTTTATATAAGGACGATTTGGTATATTTTTTTTCAATTATTATTTCATCTATAACTTCAAAATCATCTTTTTTTCTTTTTTTATCAGGATTCATATTTAAAATCATACATTTATTTCCCTCTTATAATACCTTATCCTGGGGTCCAGCCAGGCATATATTATATCCACCACAAGATTCATAAATACAAAAATGAATACTAAAATTAAAGTCCCTCCAATTACTACTGGCGCATCTCTCTGTAATATTGCCAGATATATTACCCTTCCAACTCCAGGCCAGCTAAAAACAGTTTCTGTAAGTATTGCTCCGCCCATAAGCGCCCCAAGATCCAAACCTATTAATGTGACCACTGGTATAAGCGCATTTTTTAGGGCATGTTTTCCAATTACCCTGAAATTTGATAAACCTTTGGCATATGCTGTGGTTATATAGTCATTTGATATTACTTCAAGCATGCTGCTTCTGGTCATCCTGGCCACAAATGCAGTAGATACTGATGCCAGTGTAATTGCCGGCAGTATGTAATACCTGATACTTCCGTCACCCATACCTGACATGGGTAAAATTCCTAATTTTAATCCAAAAACTACCTGGAACATCATTCCCAGCCAGAATACGGGTACGCAGACTGCAAGTGTAGTGGAAACCGTGACCAGAGTATCCCATAAACTATATTTTTTTACAGCTGAGATTATCCCGGCCATTATTCCAATAATAATTTCAATTACAATTGCAGCAATCGCCAATTTTATTGAATTTGGATAATGTTCAGCCAGTATGCTGTTTACAGGCCTCCTATACCTGTATGATGTACCTAAATCACCTCTGGCTAATTGCGTTATATATCTCCAGTATTGTACATATAAGGGTTTATCTATGCCCATTTTTACCCTTAAATTCTCCAGAGCCTGTTC
>CAZHOY010000157.1:0-4608 GCA_964534695.1 uncultured Actinomycetota bacterium
ACGGTTCCATAAGCTTTAATGCCTGCAAGTCTTTGGCTTCAGCCGCTTCACAATTTGGAACTTATTATAATACCGGTGAAGGGGGGCTGCATAAGGACCTGTATAAATATGCAGAAAATACTATTGTCCAGGTTGCATCCGGCAGATATGGCGTAGATGTGGATTACTTGAATAAAGGTTCGGCAGTGGAAATCAAAATAGGCCAGGGAGCAAAGCCCGGAATAGGGGGTCATCTTCCCGGCGAAAAAGTAACCGAAGATATATCCAATACAAGGATGATACCTGAGGGAACGGATGCCCTGTCTCCTGCTCCCCATCATGATATTTACTCCATTGAGGATCTGGCCCAGCTGATATATGCCTTAAAGGAGGCTACTGACTGGTCAAAGCCCGTGGGAGTAAAGGTATCGGCAGTTCATAACATAGCTCCCATTGCCAGCGGTATTGTAAGGGCTGGAGCTGATTTTGTGGCCATAGACGGATTGAGGGGTGGTACGGGAGCTGCTCCTCAGACTATAAGGGACAATGTGGGAATACCCATAGAGCTTGCAGTTGCCGCCGTTGATGAAAGGTTGAGGGAAGAGGGAATAAGGCATAAGGCATCCATTATTGCTGCCGGAAGCATCCGGTCCAGTTCGGATGCCATAAAAGCCATAGCGCTGGGTGCCGATGCGGTATATATCGGTACTGCTGCGCTTATAGCCATGGGATGCCACTTGTGCCAGAAATGTTATACCGGTAAGTGTAACTGGGGAATTGCCACCCAGGATCCCTATCTTACCAAAAGGCTCAATCCTGATATCGGAACCAGAAGACTTCTGAATCTGCTCAGGGGCTGGTCCCTGGAGATAAAGGAGATGCTGGGCGGTGCGGGCATTAATGCCATTGAGAGCCTTAAGGGGAACAGGGAACACTTAAGAGGTATAGGCTTAAGTGATAGGGAACTTGCAGTTCTGGGCATAAAACATGCAGGAGAGACCTGGTGATGATTGGATGAAGAAAATATATATTCAGGAAGAATACTGTATTGGCTGTAGATTGTGCGAAATTTACTGCCAGGTAAAGCATTCAAAAAGCAAAAAAATTATAAAAGCTTTTAAGGAAGAACTGGTGGATATAATGCCCAGGGTGCTGGTGGAGGAAATCGGCTATAATTCATTCGCCATTCAGTGCAGGCACTGTGCCGACGCGCCCTGTGTTGAAGCCTGCATATCGGGGGCCATGCAGAAAAATAAAAATACCGGAGTGGTGACCTGCGATGAGGACAAATGTGTGGGATGCTGGAGCTGTATCATGGTCTGCCCCTATGGAGTGATAAGAAGAGATCTTTCCGGCGGGAAAATAGCCTCCAAGTGCGATCTCTGTGTTGATGAAGATATTCCGGTATGTGTTAAAAATTGTCCCAATGAAGCCCTGAAATTCATAGAAAAAGATGAAAATAAAAAAGATACGGTGAGAGGTAAAAATGGGAAGAAAAAATAATTCCCAAAAGAGAGATAAACCGGTTGACTATATTATTATTGGTAATTCTGCTGCAGGTCTTGCCGCTGCAGAAAGTATAAGGGAGCTGGATACAGCAGGAAAAGTTATGGTGCTTACCGAAGAAAATTGCCCTAATTATTCAAAGCCGATGATAACTTACTTTCTGGCAAAAACGGTGAGTCTGGATAGGGTTTATTTTAAGGATAAAAAATTTTACAGTGATAATAATATAGATATCCGATTAAATACAAGAGTCAAATCCGTAGATACGACCGGGATGTTTTTAACCACCGAAAGCGGCAGAATATTTTATTTTAAAAAACTGCTTATGGCCAGCGGCGGAAAGCCTATTGTTCCCAGAATCAAGGTTACCGATACAGGAATCGCTAAGAGCAGCCGCAGAAGTAGTAATAAGTCCTTTGATTTTATGGACGGGGAAAGTTACAGGGAGATCGGTGGAATTTTTACTCTTACCACCCTGGAAGATGCTATAAAAGTTAAGGATTATATAGAAAAAAATAAAATTAAGAAAATATCCATACTAGGAGGAGGCCTTATTGGATTAAAAGCGGCAGAGGCATTTCTGGAAACGGGCTTTGGTATCAGTATAATCGAGCTCGCAGACAGGATTCTTGCGGCAACATTCGATCAGCAGGCCTCCGGGATTATTGAAAAAAGGATAAAAAGCAAAGGGAGCAATATTTATAAAAATAACACCATTGAAGAAATATATATTACGGATGGGAAAATTTCCGGATACAGATTAAAAGACGGCAGGAAAATGGAATGCCGCCTGCTGATATCAGCTGTCGGGGTCAGTCCCGATACCAGTTTTATCTGCGGCAGCAAACTTAAGATAAACAGGGGTATTGTAGTGGATGATTATATGCGTGCATCTGAAAAAAATATTTATGCTGCCGGAGATGTAGTTGAAGGTCTGGATATACTGCGGGGAGAAAAAAGAAATATTGCCATATGGCCGCTTGCTGTAAGGCAGGGTGAGGTAGCCGGGGCCAATATGGCCGGAGGAAATGAAAGGTACAGCGGCGGGTTTTTTATGAATTCGGTTGAGATACTACAGATCCCGTCTATTTCAATGGGACTTACCAATGCCGGGGGCGGGAAAGAAAAAAATGTTGAAGTGTTTAAGGACTTTAATCCTAAGAAAAATATATATAAGAAAGTGGTAATAAAAAATAATAAGATCATAGGGGTAATACTGGTTGGGAATATCGAAAGAGCAGGAATCTATGCCGGGCTTATCAGAAACCAGATAGATATAAGCAGCGTAAAGGAAAATATCTCCAAAGAGGATTTTGGAATAATCCATCTGCCTGCTGATTACAAGAAGCATCTTGTGGTAGGAGAGGGGATAGAGGTATGAAGCTTGCCATTGATGCTAAAAATTTAGAGTACCGCGAACTTAATTTGAAAGTCAGAAAGTTTTTAAATAGCGGCGGCAATGATAAGAAGGTAACCATAAATAATGTGCTGGGACAGAGATACATTGGAGACGGCCTTAAAGCAAATGCTTCCATAAATGTTTACGGGACACCTGGAAACGATCTGGGAGCTTTTATGGATGGACCCACCATTGAAGTTTTCGGTAATGGCCAGGACGGTATCGGGAACACCATGAATTCGGGAAAGATTATAGTACACGGTGATGCAGGTGACATCCTTGGCTATTCCATGAGGGGCGGAGAAATATATATAGAAAAGAATATCGGCTTCAGGGGCGGCATTCATATAAAATCATACCGCGAGAAAGTGCCGGTGATAGTAATAGGAGGCAGCGCCGGAAATTTTCTGGGTGAATATATGGCCGGAGGAATTATTATTCTTCTAGGCCTGTATAAAAAGGAGATTTTTTTTCCCCCTTTTAAGGGAGATTCTGACATTGTGGGAAATTATGTAGGAACCGGAATGCACGGCGGAAAAATATATATAGGCGGAGATATAGAAGATTATAAGCCGGGCAGGGAAGTAAAGAAAACAAAGATGGACAGGCAGGACAGGGAACTGCTGAAAAGATATACAGGCAATTACTGCAGGTATTTTGATTTTAATAAAAAGAAGATCCATTTAGGTAAGTTTTTAAAGCTGGTGCCTTATTCTCACCGGCCGTACGGGAAACTGTATGCTTATTGATAAATAGTCCGGAAGGTTCGTGTACCGCCCACATTCGGTACCTTTGCTTTCCGTGTATTAATTTTTTACGGATTAAGTTATTATATTGATTGATTTTCACATTTGAATAAATTTCTTTTGCTATCTTAAAATGGATGATTCTCTAGTTCATATTGGCACATCAGGATGGAGCTATAATCACTGGGTCGGGAAATTTTACCCTGCTGATATAAGAAAAAGTAAGTGGCTTGCTTATTATTCCGGAGAATTTAATACAGTAGAGGTAAACAGCAGTTTTTACCATCTGCCAAAACCGCAGACTTTTATAAATTGGGAAAATAACACACCAGAGGGTTTTGTTTTTTCAGTGAAGGTTTCCAGATATATAACTCATATAAAAAGACTGGCTGGCTCCGGAGAAGCACTCAACAGGCTGCTTTCGGCAGCAGAGAAGCTGGGTGAAAAACTGGGACCCTTTTTATTTCAGCTTCCCCCTAATTTTAAAAAAGACAGATCCAGGCTCACAGAAATTTTAAACATACTTCCGGAGGGCGGTAAATTTGCTTTTGAATTCAGAGATGGCAGCTGGTTCGAAAAAGAGATATATGAATTGCTGGATGATTCCGGATGCGCTATTGTTATTTCAAGTTCCCCTGAATTTCCCTGCAAGCAAATAATTACGGGAAATTTATGTTATATAAGGATGCATGGTTCAAAACATCTTTACCGCTCCTGTTATTCGGAGGATGAACTTAAAAGGGTTGCTTTGCTAATCAACAGAAACTTGAAGAAAAATATTGAAACCTACGTCTACTTTAATAATGACGCAGAGAGTTATGCAGTGGAAAATGCAAGGACCATAAAAGGATTGGTTGGGCAGATAAATTTTTAGCAAATGATGAATGAAACTATGATATAATATTAACAACTATCTTTTTTAATTTTAACCATGGACATATTTTTATTATACCAATATACAGTAACTGCCGTACTACT
>CAZHOY010000158.1:0-4607 GCA_964534695.1 uncultured Actinomycetota bacterium
AATAATAAAGCTAAATATTTGGACTCAGATCTGTCAATAGAAGATAGGGTAAAAAATTTATTATATCAAATGACAATAGAAGAAAAAATTACTCAAATGAAAGGCTGCTACTTTCAATAATTTATGGAGGCTGGTAATTCAAAGCTGATGGAGGATATGGTATTTTCAAAAGAAAAAGCAAAAAACATTATTAGGAAAGAGGTAGAGCATATATCATTCTTACCCATGCGGGTTAATAGAACACCCAGTGAACATTCTGAATTGATAAATGAAATACAAAGATATCTTGTAAATAATACCTGTTTAGGTATTCCTGCTATAATTCATGGAGAATGCACAGGCGGTCTTTGTACCAGAGGAGCAACCCATTATCACACGAGTGTAAGTCTTGACAGCACTTGGGATTCAGATCTTGTCCAGAAGATGACCAATCAAATAAGAGAGCAAATGCGGGCCATTGGAATACTGCAAGTGTGTTCACCAAATCTTAATATAGAATCGTCTTTGCTGAACTGGAAAAAGAAGGTGCCGAAACAGAAAGGATGATTTTTAATGATATAATTAATCTTAAAAAAGGAGAAATGTAATGACAAGATTACCAGAAAAAGTGATCAAGGCATGGGATGACCGTAATGGACCAATTATATTTACCACTGTAAATGATCAGGGGATGCCTAATACTATTTATGCTACATGTGTTTCTATATTCAATGAGAGCACTATTGTAGTTGCCGATAATTTCTTTGATAAGACTCGCAAAAATATTCTTTCTGGATGCAAGGGGACTATTCTTTTTATTACAAACGAAGGTACATCCTATCAGATTAAAGGTCGTATCAAGTACTACAAGGAAGGTGAGATCTTTGAGGACATGAAAAAATGGAATCCACCAGAACACCCAGGACATGCTGCAGTTGCTATGGAAGTAGAAGAAATATATACAGGAGCAGAAAGGCTCTTGTAGATATAATTAATATTGATGAACAGAAATTATTAGCATAGTGATAATTTTAAGGAGCTTATGAGTATGAGTAAATGGACTGAAAATCAATTAGTACAAGTAGCAATCTTGTATTACGAAAGAGATATCTCCCAAAAAGATATAGGTGATATGTTTGGACTATCAAAAATGACTATTTCACGTATACTGCAAAAGGCTAAAGAGCTAAATATTGTTAGTACTAATATAGTTCTTCCATTTAAGATAAATAGTGATCTTGGAAAGAGAATAGAACAAAAGTATCATATAGATCAAGCAATCGTAATTAAGAGAGAAGATAATAAACAAAGATTATCTGACGTATTAGGAAAACTCTGGGCTTTCTATATGGGAATTTCTAATTTAAATGATAAAACAATTGGGGTAGGTGTAGGTAATACAATTGGTTCAATGGTAAATTATATTACCCCAATCAAAACAAGAAACACTCATATAATTCAATTGATGGGTGGCTTGATTAATGTTTCAGACTCAAATCCGTTTACTATTGTCCAAGAAATGTGTAAGAAATTAGAAGCAAAAGGTACCTTTCTTACTTCATTGGCAACAGCTGATAATGAAAAAATAAGGAATGGCATCATATCTTCAAGCTATATAGGAAAGGGCGATCTGGATAAATATGATATAGCTATTTTTGGTGTAGGAGCCATTGAAAAAGGAACACTGCTTGCTCCTGAATTGGTTAAAAAGGAGGAGTTTGAAGAATTAAAAGAAAAAGCAGCAGTAGGAGACATATTGGGTCATTGTTTTGATAAAAAAGGAAATTTTATTAGCTCTCATCTTGAGGACAGAATTGTAAGTATATCTATAGATAGACTTAAGAAATTTAAAAAAAGAGTGGCATTGTCAGGAGGAGACTATAAAAGAATTGCAATAAAGGGAGCTTTGCTTTCAGGTGTTATAAGCACTATAGTTACCGACGAAAAATTAGCAAAGGAGATTATTTAGTATATTTTAAAAAAAATTTAATAGAAGTAATTAAGAGGAAGAATATGGTGAGAAAAAATGGTTAGATTTAAATTTTCAGTGGGTGTGTGGAATATTTCAGAAGGTGCTGATAGATTTGGGCCACCTGTAAGAGATAATATTCCAATTTTAGATAAAATTAAAAGATTTAAGAAAATAGGAATTGCTGCTATACAGTTACATGATGATGATGTTGTTCCTGATATTAATAACTATTCAGAAGCCGAGATAATAGCCAAAGCAAAGGAATTTAAAAAGAAAATAGATAGTATCGGCATGGTAACAGAATTTGTCGCTCCCAGATTATGGGAAGATCCCAGGACTATTGATGGTGCATTTACTTCAAATAATCCTGAAGATAGAGAATATGCCAAGTTGAGGGCAAATAGAGCTGTTGATATAGCAAGGGCTTTAAATTGCAATAGAATATGTTTATGGCCGGCAAGAGAAGGAACATGTTGTTACGAAAGTAAGAATCCAATAGATGGTTTTCAAAGATTGGTGGAGGGGATTAATTCTGTCTTAAAATATGATAAAGATATTCTGGTTCTTATTGAGCATAAACCTAATGAACCTGTGGATAGAAGTTTTTTACCTACCGCTGGTCATACTATAGCTTTAGCTTCTAAGACAGTTGAACCAAATAGAGTGGGGGTAAATTTGGAAACTGCCCACGCAATATTAGCGGGATTAGATCCGGCTAATGAAATGGCATTTGCATTATTTTATAATAAGCTCTGGACAGTACATTTAAATGATCAGAATGGGTTAAAATACGATCAAGACAAGGCTTTTGGTGTTGAAAATTTACGCCAGGCGTTTAATCAGGTTAAGGTTCTTGTTGAAAATAATTATGGTAGCAATGGCGAATATGTAGGTCTTGATGTCCAGGCAATGAGAACCCAAAAAATAGAAGATGTTTACGCAGCAGTAGAAAACAGTCTTGAAATATTTAAGATGCTTGAAGAAAAAGCAAGAAAATTCGATTATGAATTCCAGAAAAAGTGTGTCAGAGAAAGAAATTATGAAGCGCTTGAGATGTACGTAATGAAATTACTAATAGGAGATTAGCGGTTCAAATTTTATATGATAATTAACTATTATTTCAAATAGATTTTTAATTTTTACAAGTTAATGAGAGGGACAAATGTATATAACAGATATAAATAAAGATATAATGTGCAAGACAGCCTCTGGCAATTCCATATACTGGATGATTACTTCAGAAATTGGTGCTAAAAATTTTGAGTTAAGATATATTGAGATACCCTTAAATGGGAAGAGTAGCTACGGGAGTCACCCACATGAACATGAAGTATTTATCATAAAAGGGAAAGGAAAAATAAAAAGTAAGGATTATGAAAAGGAACTGAATCCTTTAAATGCAATTTTTGTTCCTGGTGGGGAGGAACATCAATGGATTAATGAGGGAAATGAACCATTTGGTTTTGTATGCGTTGTACCCAGAGGAGCAGAATCAGAATCGAAGCCTCCCTGCGGAGAAGGAGAAACTTAATACCTTTTCCCGGTATTATCTAACATTTTAAAAAAAAGATTGAAATTGAAAATAGAAGCAGATAGGTAATTTATATGAAGTATGCTGTTCAATTCGGAGCGGGTAATATTGGAAGAGGTTTTATGGGCCAACTATTTTGGGAAGCAAACTACAAGACCACTTTTATCGAGAAAAATAAAGAGATTGTAAAACATATTAATACAAGGAAAAAATACCCATTAAAACTTTTGGACGCTTATACCAGTAAAGAAATTGATTTGATTATAGATAATATTAATAGTCTAGAATCTGATAACGTAGTAAGTATTTCTGATGCTATATCAAAGGCTGATATTATTGGAACAGCAGTTGGAGTAAAAGTATTAGAAATTATTGCTCCTTATATAGCAGCAGGTATAAAGACAAGAATGAAAAAAAATCCTAGACCTGTTGATATATACTTGTGTGAAAATACTCTAGAAGCATACAAAATTTTAAAAAATGCTGTATTTAGTGAATTGGAACCAGAGATAAAATTTTGGGCTGAAAGGAATATAGGTTTTATTGGGATGGTTGTTGCACGCATGGTTCCATCGTCGAGTGACCGTTTTGGAGTTAAAGATCCATTATTTGTGGTTGCAGACTCTTATCATAAATTACCATTTGATGGTAAAAATATGAAGGCTGGTTTGCCAAACATAAAGGGAATGGAACCAGTAAACAACTTTGAAGCAGAATTTAAAAGAAAACTTTTTACACATAATCTAGGTCATGCGGCTTTGGGATATCTTGGATATTCAAAAAATTATACTTATATACACGAATCCCTTAATGATGAATTTATTAAAAAAATATTTGATAGTGCACTTAATGAAACCGGTAAAGCATTGGTTAGAAAGTATTATGTTGATATAGATGCAGAAGGGCAGAAGAAAATAAAAAAAGATGTAAATATACGTTTTGGCAATCCAATGATAATGGATACCACATTTAGAGTAGCAAGAGACCCAATTAGAAAATTAGGTTCAGAGGATAGATTGATAGGTAGTGCTAAATTATGCATGGAAAATGACATATTTCCAAAAAATATTGCATATATATGTGGTGCGGCTTTTAATTATAACTACCCAAAAGATGAAACTGCTC
>CAZHOY010000159.1:0-4605 GCA_964534695.1 uncultured Actinomycetota bacterium
ATAGAGCCCGAAAAGGGTATTAATTCTATAAAAGCAGCTTCTATCGCTATATCAGATATGAGAATAGGCAGAATAGATAGAGAAAGTACCTGTAATGTTGGTAAGATGGAAGGTGGAGTGGCCAGGAATATAGTCCCGGAAAATACAAAATTGGAACTGGAAGCAAGAAGTTTAAAATTATCAAAGCTGAATAAGATTACTGCTATGATGCTGAAGAGCTTGAAAAAAGGTGCATCATCGGTAGGTGCGGATTTAAAATACAAAATTGTAAGAGAATATGAAGGGTTTGAGATTTCTAAAAATGAAGTTCCGGTAACGGTAGCAAAAACAGCCATAAAAAAGTTAAATTTAAAACCAAAGGTTATGTCTTACGGCGGTGGAAGTGATATTAATATATTCAATTCAAAAGGAAAACTGGCTGTGAATCTGAGTGCGGGAATGAAAAATATTCATACAAATAAAGAATATGTACAGATTGAACAATTGGAGAAACTTGCTGAATTGATAATGGAAATATGTAAAATTGTGATTAAATAGGATAATAAAAAGGAAAACTATTGGAAAGTAAAGAATTTTCTGAAAAAAGAATAAGTTCAGAGACTATTTTTAAGGGTAAGATAATTAGATTATATTTGGATAAAGTAAGACTACCTAATAATAGGATAGCTACAAGAGAAAAAGTTTCACATCCCGGAGCGGTGGGCGTTGTACCAATCAGTAAAGAGGGAAAAGTAGTGCTGGTAAGACAATTCAGGTATCCCCCGGAACGTAATTTATTAGAAATACCGGCAGGGAAGCTGGATAAAAATGAAACACCAAAGCGATGTGCAAAAAGAGAACTGAGCGAAGAGGTAGGGGCAAGGGGAGGCAGACTGATACATCTGGTGACTTTTTACACTTCACCCGGTTTTAGTGATGAAATATTGTATCTATTTATGGCTATAGGTTTTGAAAGAGAAGAAAATCATCCTGATGAAGATGAATTCCTGTATGTTCTGGAGTTTGGACTTGATGATGCTGTATCATTTATAAAAGAAGGAAAAATAAAGGATGCCAAAACCATTATAGGCATACTTTTGGCCAGGGATTATTTAAACGGGAATTACAAGGTTGGGAGCAAAAATAAAGAATAAAAATATTAACCATAGTATTAAAAGTTACATAGAATATATAAGATTTGAAAGGCTGCTTCTTCCCAATACTATTGATTCTTATATAAGGGACCTTAATAAATTCAATATTTTTCTGAAAAACTGCAGAATAAAGAATTACCTTAATATTGGAAAAGAACAAATATTGGATTTTCTCCAATTTCTGCATACGAATCAGTCTGAATCATCAATTTCAAGAATACTGTCAACTCTTAGGAGTTTTTATAAATTCCTGGTAAGGGAAGGAATCTGTCAGAAAAATCCCTGGACTCAAATAAGAAATCCCATAATGCCCAGAAAATTAGTGAAAGTTTTGAATATAGAAGAGGTAGAAAAATTCCTTGAAAGCATACCATTTTCTACAAAATTACAGTTAAGAGATAAAGCTATGTTTGAATTGTTATATTCCTGCGGGCTGAGGGTAAGTGAGATTGTAAATCTTAGACTCCAGGATATTGATTTTGAAGAGGAGATGTTGAGGTTCATAGGCAAGGGCGACAAAGAGAGAATAACTCCGGTCGGTAAAAATAGCTTGTTGTATTTAAAAAAATATATTGATAGAGCAAGGTATAAAATTGAAAGGGAACGTAAGTCAAATTATGTTTTTTTAAATAAAGATGGCAATAAGATTACCAGGCAGGGATTCTGGAAAATATTAAAAAAATATGCACGAAGAATAAATGTTGATAAAAATTTATATCCGCATATATTCAGACACAGTTTTGCCACTCATATGCTACAGAGGGGAGCGGATTTAAGAACGGTTCAGGAACTGTTGGGACACAGCAGTATTTCTACTACTGAAATTTATACCAGCTTAAATAAAAAGCATATAAAAGAAGTCTATTATAAATACCATCCCAGAAAGGGATAATAACCTGTATGTAAAATACGGTTAAATAGGTTAAATATATTCTACGGAACAGATGACGGTGTAGAATAATATTTGCAAATTTAAAAGATTTTGATATGGTATATGGTCAAAGAATAAGAGGTTAATTCATATGGCAAATTTAGGTCAATCAATATTAAATTTTTTAAGGCAGCTGATTGTTTGGGCACCGGGCCTTATTATGGGTGTTGTTATACACGAATATGCCCATGGACTAATAGCATATAAGAATGGTGACCCCACCGCTAAAAGTATGGGCAGGCTTACCCTTAATCCAGCTGCTCATATAGATTTATTCGGGAGCATACTGCTGCCTTTATTGCTGATACTTATTAATTCGGGCATAGTTTTTGGTTATGCCAAACCGGTTCCCATTAATCCAGGCTATTTTAGAAATTACAGGAAAGGATTGAGATATACTTCTCTGGCCGGTCCTGCCGCTAATCTTTTATTTGCTTTTATAATAGGACTGATATACGGTCTTTTTTATTACATTTATTTCAGGCTAACAAACGGTCAATTGGTATTGGGTAGTTTAGGTTTTAAGGTTTTTGAACTTGTAAATCAAATCTTTCAGGGAGCTATATATATAAATATTTTTCTGGCTGTATTTAATTTCATACCCATACCGCCCCTTGATGGGTCAAAGATACTTGCTTCTTTTCTACCGGAAGAGGCTATGTTCAGATTTCTTGGTTTTGGCCGGTTCGGATTTATATTCATTTTTATATTTTTATTCCTGGGTGGAAGAATATTCTGGACTTTTATATCACCGGTATTTAATTTTATTTATGAGATTTGTACCTGGTGGCAGTATTTAATGGTTTAGCAGTTGAGATAACAGGAGATTGGAAAATGAAAAAGAAAATGCTTACCGGATTCAGGCCGACCGGTAAATTACACCTGGGTCATTTACATGGCAATATTAACAATATGATAAAAAACCAGAAAAATTACGAAAATTTTTTCTTTCTGGTTGACTGGCATGCATTATCAACAGAATATCAAAATCCTAAAAACATAAAGTCGGACTTGATTGAATGTGTGATAGATTTAATAGCCCTGGGAATAGATCCTGATCTAACTCATATATACAGACAGTCGGATATACCACAGATTTCAGAATTAACTTTATATTTTTCAATGATTACCCCTCTTTCTTGGTTGGAACGCTGTCCTACCTATAAAGAACAGATGAATGAATTAAAATCAAAGGATTTATCCACGCTTGGGTTTTTATCATATCCGGTGTTAATGGCGGCAGATATACTTATAGTGAATTCTGATATAATTCCGGTTGGTGAAGACCAATTACCCCATCTTGAAATTACCAGAGAGATTGCCAGGAGATTTAATCATTTATATGGAAATTATTTTACAGAACCTAAAGAAATGCTTTCAAAATCTACCAGGGTACCAGGGATAGACGGTAGAAAAATGTCTAAAAGTTATAATAATGCTATATTTTTATCTGATGATTTTGAAACTATTCGGAAAAAGGTAAGAATGATGATAACCGACCCCAAAAGGGTACATCTGAAAGATCCCGGCCACCCTCATGTTTGCAGCGTTTTTGAATTCTATAAAATCTATAATGAAAAAGGAATAGAAACAATAGAAAACAGATGCAGGAAAGGGAAAATAGGATGCACGGAGTGCAAGGACGAGCTTACAACCATAATATTTAAATCTCTGGAAAGTTTTCAAAAAAAGAGAAACGAGCTTGAAAAGGATGTGAATTATATTTATAAGATACTGGAAAACGGCAAGAATGAGGTTACAGAAATTGCTGAGAGAATAATATCAGGTGTAAGAAAAAAGATGGGCATAGATTAGATTGGAAAATTGCACCGAAAAAAAAGATTTTTTAATAGAATACGGAAAATTTAAAGGACCGATAAATCTGCTTCTAGAATTAGTTCAGAAAAAAAAAGAAGATATTTATGAAATCAATTTAAATACCATAATAAGTGATTTTATAGGTTATATTAAAAAGAATAAAAATATATTAATTGATACCCTATCAGGATTTATCTATACAGCTTCTATTTTACTGGAAATAAAATCAAGATCCATTCTTCCCTCAAAAAGAAAAGCTGAATCCGATGAAGAGGATAAACTGGATATTGGAATTCTAAAGAGAAGGGAAGAGGAGTATAGAATTTTTAATAAAATATCCAATTATTTTAAGAGACTTTATGAAAGTGAAGCTTTGTATTTTATAAGAGAAGCTCCTGTAGAGGATAAATTTTTAAAGCTGCTTCCGGATTTTACAAAAGAAATAAATTTAAAAGAAATATGGTCCATTGCTTCAAATCTTCTGAAATACAGGGATGAGAGAATTAACTTTAGCGATTTGTATAATCAAAGAACCGGTATAAGCATATTCCAGGAAATGAAGAGAATCAGTGAGATACTGGAGATGAAGGATAGTATTAGTTTTAAAGAGTTGACCTTAGAATATACCAATATTATAGATAAGATAATTAGTTTTCTATCAATATTGGAACTGTATAAAAAAGAGGTTATTGATATTATTCAGTTTGAGAATTTTGGTAATAT
>CAZHOY010000160.1:0-4580 GCA_964534695.1 uncultured Actinomycetota bacterium
CATTTTCACTTCTTTTTTATTCTTGAATAAATTAAAGAAGATTTTCTTAAAGAAGCTTTAACGGCATTCGGAAAAAGAGTATATGTTTATGGTATTGTTCATTACAATACAAGCGGTAAGGCAAAAAGCATTACAGTAAAAAAACTTCGAATCCTAGAAGATGAGAGCGAATTACCAGATATACTTAAATCGCATGGAATATTAGAGAATATGGAGTGAATTTTGGATAGAAGATATTGGGATTCTGATTGCATCTTTAAATGGTTAGAAGAACAAGAAGACTATGAAAAATGTAAGGGCACTCTTGAGAAAGCAAAAGCTGGAAAACTTGAAATAGTAACTTCAGCACTTACCATTGCAGAAGTCCTATATTTAAAAACTAAGGGTAAAATTGACAAAGAGCGTTCTTTGGATGTTCATAAATTTTTCGCGCATACATTTATCTTGATTCAACCCCTTGATAGATTTATAGCTGAATTTGCTAGAGATATTGTATGGAAATATAATGTACATCCCAAAGACGCAGTTCATATAGCTTCAGCACTTTGGGATGAAATACCAATATTAAATACATTTGATAATGGGTTACTAAAAAAGGATGGAATAATTGGTAGTCCACCATTAAGGATTACTACACCAGATATCGATTATCAGGAGAGCTTAGCGCTTGAAACAGAAGAAAAATAAAAAAGATAAAGATAAAGAAGAATCAACGAAAAAAAAATTTGACAAGGTTTTAGAAACATTATTAAATACACCACCGGAATCAAAGAGAGAAAATAAAGATAAAAACTAATGTTTTATATAAATTTACTTTTAAATAACCACAGTGGTAGAATTATTTATAAGGAATTGAGCTATTAATAAAAGGAGGTTATTGATATGAAAGCCATAGATGTTGCAAAATATTTTCTCCATAAAGCAAATGAAGATGGTGATCTTATAACTAATTTAAAAATGCAGAAATTATTATATTTTGCCCAAGCATGGTATTTGGTGAATTTTAAAGATAGAATTTTATTTGATGATGAAATTGAGGCTTGGGATTGGGGACCGGTCATACCGAGTGTTTACCATTATTTTAAAGACTATAGGCATACTGCCATAGATTACAATGACAAATCTGGCAGTATTCTTAAAAAAGTTAAGGGTGAAGAAAAAGAATATCTTGATGAATTTTATACTAAATATATCAATTTTTCTGCTCATGATTTAGTGAATATGTCTCATAATGAAGAACCCTGGAAAGTAGCATTTAAAAATCCCGTAAAGATTATAAAAGTCGATAGTATTAGAAAGTATTATTCTAATCTTTACAAAAAGCAAACAAAAGTAAAAAATTAGTCTTGAATAGACAAAAAGGCAAGAAAAAAAAGAGGCAGTTTGTAGTATCAGCACATCTTCCGCAGAAAGAAGAAAAGTATAAATTTGGGAAACAAAAACCCAAATATTGGAACACAAAACCAATTTTCGCTTTTACTCATTACGATTGCAAAGACAAGAATAACTCTTTTAGGTGTATCATGGAAGCAAGAAAATTTTGGAAAATTTTTGAAACTCTTTCTGGAATGTGTAGTTTAACTTGGGGGAAAATAACTGGACATCACCAATATCATGGACATGATATTGGATGGACAGAAAAAACTTTACCTAAAATAGTAAAAAAATTAGAAAAGAATAAAAATATAAGAGATTATCCATTATATCAGTTTAAAGCCTATGATGATAAATCCAGAATCCTGGGATTTTTTAATGCAGACTGTGTTTATGAATTAGTGGCCTTAGACCCCAAACATGGAGTTTATCACAGTAAGAGAAAATAATATCATAATTAAAGAACATCTAATTTAATTTGGGTTTGTCAAGTATATAATCGCCAAATATAATTATAAAATAAATATAAAAATGGTTTTATTAATCGGAGCAGCAGGTTTCCTGGGACCTGTAGTTTTAAAAAAAGTATTAGAAAAAAATTATGCTGTCAGCTGCCTGGTCAGAACCTCAAGTAACAGAACCAGCCTTTTAAATATCGCCAGGTCAGCAGGCAAAAAACTTGCATTCGACACCGGTACGCTTCAGAGCGGTGACTCAATAATCACCAGTTTAAAAAAAGCAAGAAGTATAATTTATATGGTTGACCTGAAATATACAAATCTCCTGGAAACATTTCTAAAAACTGTCATACGGACAAAAGTTAAAAGAGTTATCTTTATAAGCTCTACTACTGTTTTGACCCCTCCTGACAGCACGATTAAGAATCAGAAGATAAATTCTGAAAATCTGATAAAAAAATCAGGCCTGGATTACACCATTCTCCGCCCTTCAATGATATACGGCTGCCCTGATGATACTAATTTTTCGAGAATGATAAGGTTCATAAAAAAGAGAGGTTTTTTTATAACCTTTGGAAGCGGCAATAATCTGATTCAGCCCGTATATATTGAAGACGTGGCCCGTGCCGCAGTGGAAGTTTTGGAAAATAAAAAGACCTACCGAAAAATATACAACCTTGCCGGAAAAGAACCCTTAAAATACAATGAAATGATAGAAATTGTAAGAACCAGGATGGGTAAACAATTCAAATTAATAAAATTTCCCATCGGTTTCAGTAAATTATTAATAAGCTTATACGGCAAAATTGCCAGAAATCCAGCCCTGACTCCCGGTCAGATAGAGAGAATGCGTATTGATAAGGCATACTCATATCACCAGGCCGCTGCAGATTTTAACTTCTCTCCCCTGGATTTTAAAGACGGAATTGAAAAATTAATAAAAGAACTGGAAACTTTAAATTAACAAATCCAGGCAACCACATTATTCCGGTTTAAAAAGATACAGAAATAATATCAGATAGGGCTGAATCAATTTACGCCCTTGCCGATAATGGCTGCTTTAACCGTAACCAGAAAAATTTTCATATCAAGAAAGATTGAAGCATCTTTAATATACAGCTGGTCATACATAACCTTATCCTGAATTGATAATTCATCTCTCCCGCTTATCTGTGCCAGCCCGGTTACTCCCGGCCGGACCTTATCCACACCTTTTTCTCTCCTTAATCTTATAAGCAGGTCCTGATTATATAATGCCGGTCTGGGGCCCACAAAACTCATATCCCCTTTTAATATATTCATAAGCTGAGGAATCTCATCTATGCTTAATCTTCTGAGCACGGTCCCGATCCTGGTATTAAGGGCACTCTGGTCTTTTAATCTATCAGTGGGAATATCAGGGGTGCCTTCCTTCATGGTCCTGAATTTATATATGGTAAAATATATACCGTCCAAACCCACCCTCTTCTGCTTGAATATTATCCTTCCCGGAGAATCAATTCTTATCATCAGGGGAACTATAATCCAGAAGGGGACGAATAATATCATTGTAACAATTGAAAATACTATGTCAGAAATTCTCTTTATAACTCTGTAAATCATAAACTTAAAGACCTTCCGGCTAATACCCCTATAGCCTGGACCACATCTCCTTCTCATTAAAATTGGGGACAACCTGTTTAAGATCCTTGAATAAATTTTTATAGTCATACAGCTGGATCTCTTTTTCGATATTAAATAATAAATTTTTTATTTTTTCTTTATTCTGCTTATTTTCATTTTCAGCCACAAATATTGAAGGAAAATCAGTAGACTTAAGTTTTTCATGGTCATCAGTTAGCTCTTCTGTAAATTTCTCTCCCCTTCTTACTCCCGAAAAAGTAATTTTTATATCTTTTTCCGGTTTCAAACCATAAAGTTTTATCATATTCCTGGCCAGCTCCAGAATACTTATGGGTTTGCCCATATCAAGAACATACACTTCACCGCCTCTGCCCATTACACACGCCTGTATTACCAATTGCGATGCTTCAGTAATAGTCATAAAGAACCGTGTCATCTTTGGATGAGTGACAATCACCGGTCCCCCGTTTTCTATCTGGCTCTGGAATATAGGCACCACGCTGCCCTTGCTTCCCAGTACATTTCCGAATCTTACAATTATGAAAACCGTATCTTTAACTCTGGATAGTGACTGCAGGTATTTCTCGGAAAGTAATTTTGATATTCCCATTATATTATTAGGTTTTACTGCTTTGTCCGTAGAGAGCATTACAAACTTTTTAACCCCGCTGAGGATAGATAATTTTACCAATGTCTTGGTGCCTAAAAAATTATTTCGAAGAGCAGCTTCCGGATTCAGCTGCATCAGCGGAACATGCTTATAAGCTGCAGTATGAAATACGATTTCAGGTTTATATTTCATAAACACACCCTTTATGCTGGAACTATCCCTTATATCGGTAACAATAGGTATAGCATTGGGATAATTAAGTCTTGTAGAAAGCTCCTGCTCTATCAAAAAAACATTGTTCTCGGAATGATCGACAAGAATCAGATTTGAAGGCTTGAATCTTATAACCTGCCTGCAAAGCTCAGAACCGATGGAACCGCCTGCGCCGGTTATAAGTATGGATTTCCCTTCAAGCTGATCTAAAAGCTGACTGTAATTAATCTCTACAGATTTTCTGCCTAAAATATCTTCTATCCGAATATCTCTTACCTGATATAGATGAGCTTTTCCATCTA
>CAZHOY010000161.1:0-1774 GCA_964534695.1 uncultured Actinomycetota bacterium
AGGCCCTATGATAGGTATGCCTCCGCCCACACTTGCTTCAAACAATATATCCACATTATTTTTTTCTGCTGCTGCCAGTAGACTTCCACCCTTGTTGGCAATAAGATCCTTATTGGCAGTAACCACATATTTCCCTGAATTAAGTGCTTTATAAGCATAATCATAAGCAGGATTTATACCACCGATAAGCTCCACAACTATATCAATGTTCTCATCCTCCAGAATATCATCTGCATTACTGCTCACTTTTATTTCTCCGGTTCTCTTCACGGAAGAATCCTCTATCCTTTTTAAATCTTTTTCCACAATCCTTGTAATACAAAGGTTCTTCCTTATTTTTCTGGCAAGATAATCCTTTTGTTTCCGGATAAGGGAAAAAACACCCTTGGCAATATAACCGAAGCCTATTATTCCGATATTAACATTATCTATATTTTTATTGTCAGTTTTCATATAATCTAACATCTCCTATCACTAAATCTTTATAAGTTTGCCTTTTTATCCAGATCCAGCTCTTTCCATCCTCAACTGCAACTACGGCACTTTTGGGCTGGCCATTATAATTGCTGGACATAGCATAGCAATAGGCGCCGGTGGTTGCTACCACTATAAAATCACCACTTGATACCGGTGGTAATTTTATGTGGTCAATTATCACATCCCCGCTCTCACAGTGTTTGCCTACTATGGAATAATATTTATTTTCACCCTGTTGGGCATTTTTATTATTTTCCATTCTATTTGCCACATATGCATTATATCTGCTGTTATACAGCATGGGCCTTATATTATCTGACATTCCGCCATCTATCAAAATATAATTTTTCAATCCTTCTATTTCTTTGACTCCTCCGACTTCATACAGAGTCACACCGGCACTTCCGACAATAGACCTGCCCGGCTCCAGATACAGCTTATCCAGTTTAATTTTAAACTTTTTTTGATATTTATTTACCGCATTATAAGCTACTTTTGCCAGATCTCCTATATCAGAGGGTTTATCTTCAGAAGTATATTTTACTCCTAATCCCCCTCCTATATTTATCCTGGTTATTGATACTCCTAATCTATCTCTGGCCTCTGCTGCAAACTTCAGCATAACTTCTATTAACCTTTCATAGCATGACAGGTTGAATATCTGTGAACCTATATGGGCATGAATTCCCGTAAGCTCCAGCTGCCTGTACTGTACTGCTTTCTTTACCGCATCCAGAGCAATATTATTATAAAGACTAAATCCGAATTTGGACTTAACTTCTCCGGTCTGCATATATTCATGGGTATCGGCTTTGATCCCCGGATTAATCCTTAACATAATTTTTTGCCTTATATTGCCTTTCCGGCATAATTCCCCCAATGTCTCAAGCTCTATAAAGTTGTCTACCATGAAAAATCCTACTTTGTTTTTCAGCCCATATCGGATCTCTTCTGCAGATTTGTTGTTACCGTGAAAATATATTTTTCCGGCAGGAAAACCGCTGCTTATTGCAATAAAAAGCTCGCCTCCTGTAGATACATCCAGTCCCAATCCCTGTCTGGCTATAAGCTCGCACATGGCAGTACATAAAAACGCTTTAGAAGCATAGATCACCCCAACCTTCAGATCAGGAAAAGAAAAATCTTTTAGATATCTCCGGCACTGATTTTTAATAGCAGCAATATCTAAAATATATAACGGAGTCCCGTATTTCTCTTTCAGTGTAGTCACATCAATCCCACCTATAACCAGGTGGCCGTTACCAGAAACCTCTGAAGTGATTGGTAATAACATACT
>CAZHOY010000161.1:1874-4539 GCA_964534695.1 uncultured Actinomycetota bacterium
CTATAACCAGGTGGCCGTTACCAGAAACCTCTGAAGTGATTGGTAATAACATACTACATCCTTTCCCCATTCATTAAATCTGAATATAATAACCGGATCTTATAATTATTCAAATACCGGTTCGGGTACCCTCACATTTTTTCCGGAGCGCTAATATTAAGCAGTCCTAAAGCATTCTTAAGCACCCTCCTGACCAGCAGGATCAAAACAAATCTGTCCATATCTACAGTTACTCCATCTTTTTCATTATTTATTACTCTATAATTATTATAAAAATAATGAAACTCAGCTGCCAGCCTGTATAAATACCGGGTTATCAGATTCGGGGCATTGTTTCTGCAGCTGTTGTAAACCACATCCGGATACAATATCATTGTTTTTGCCAGCTGCTTTTCAATTTCATTTTTAAATCCTATCTTTGAAGTATCAACCGCATCAAGATTATATTTATCCACATCCAGATTGATAGGATTGCTTTCCCTTATATTTCTGATAATGCTTTCAATTCTGGCATGGACATATTGTACATAATAAACCGGGTTCTGGTTTGACCTCTGTCTGGCAAGGTTCACATCAAACTCCATGGGCGTATCAAAGGAATTCATACTGAAAAAGTACCTTACTGCATCTTTGCCCACTTCTTCTATCAAATCCCTTAAATTATGGAGCTTGCCTTTCCTTCTGGACATGGTTAAAGATTTTCCTTTATCAATTATCTTCACCAGCTGCCCTATGATTATTAACATCCTGTCATCTTCCAGCCCCAGTGCTTTTCCGATTGCCCTTAACCTTTCAACATAACCGTGGTGATCCGCTCCCAGAATATAAAATAACCGGTGATATCCTCTCTTCATCTTATTAATCAGATATAATATATCAGAAGCAAAGTAAGTCGGGTTTCCATCTTTTCTCAACAGTACTCTATCCTTATCATCTACATATCTGGAAGTTTTGAACCACAGTGCCCCATCTTTACGGTAGACAAGATCCTTTTTTCTCAAACCGGCAATTACCTTTTCAAAATTCGAATCCTGGTACAGGCAACTTTCATAAAACCACCTGTCATACTCTACGCCCATCAAAGCCAGAGTCTCGCTAATATATGAGACCATGGTTTTAATTATTTCTTTCTTAAAAGTTTCTGCATCTATATCTTTTTTTCCCGCCTTTTTTATTATAAACCTGTCACTATATTGACTGACCAATCTCTTAACTGCTATTGATACCACTTCCTCCGGATAGCCATCTTCAGGATAAGCTGTATTCCTGCCAAAATGCTTTAAATAAACGCACCTGGCACAATCGCTGAATTTCTCCGCCTGGCTGCCGTAATCATTAACATAATATTCCCTGAATACCTTATAACCGTTGGCAGCATAAATATTGGCCAGGCTGTCTCCCATAGCGCCCCATCTGCCATGTCCTATATGAAGATCACCCGTAGGATTAGAACTGACATACTCCAGCTGTATACTCGCTCCCCTGCCGCTCCGGTTAAATCCGAATCTTTCCTTTTCCCTTATAATCTCCTTCAGGGTTTTTTTTATAAATCCTTGTTTTAAATTGAAATTAATGAACCCCGGCTTTACAATATTTACATTTTCAACCTGATCCCAGGTGGAGATCAGTTCTCCTTCTAATTTTTCAGCAATCTTCATAGAATCCTTCCCCACAACCGGCGCCAGAACCATAGCAGCATTGGTGGACAGATCCCCGAACTTCTTATTTTTTGGTTCTTCAATAGCCAGGCCAACCGGATCCAGCTTAATCCCTTCCATCCTGTTTATATAATCATACGTTTTTTGTTTTAATTCACTTATTATCAATAGTTTGCCTTCCGCTGGAGCCGACGACCGGACTTGAACCGATAACCTGCTCATTACGAATGAGCTGCTCTACCAGTTGAGCTACGCCGGCCAGTAACTAAAAAAATATAACTTTCTAAGAACCCTTGGATTTGGCATTACCTTTATTCTTTTTTACCGGCTTATCTTCTTTGACAGAATCCCCTTTTATCTCAATCCGCTCACCCGTAACCTCGACTTCCGAAAGCGGGACAGATTTCCTGGTTTCATTGCTGAATTCCACAATTATAGACTGCTTTAAAGGTTCATAGCCGCAGACCCCACCGCAGCCATGACTACATTTTACTTTTATTCCTCTTTCCGGAGCTTTATCAATAAATTTTTTGTATGAATCATATTCATATTTCAGGCAGCACATCAGCCTACCGCATATTCCTGATATCTTAAAAGGATTCAGCGGGAGATTCTGGTCCTTGGCCATCTTTATCGAAATAGATTCAAAGTCGGTCAGGAAGCTTTTACAGCACAGATTCATTCCACATGGTCCCAATCCCCCTACCATTTTTGCCTCGTCTCTAACCCCAATCTGTCTGAGTTCTATCCTGATTTTAAAATAAGTGGCAAGCTCCTTTACCATTTCTCTAAAATCCACTCTTTTTTCGGAGGTAAAGTAAAATATCATCTTGCTCTTATCAAACATCACACGTATGCTTACCAGTTTCATCTTAAGATTATATTTTTTGGCCAGCTGGTTAAATTTTTTAAATCCTTTTTTCTCCTTGGCCCGATTCAACTCATCAACCGACAGATCATAATAAGTAGCCTTCCTTATAACTCTGTTTAAAGGGGCGGTAATATCG
>CAZHOY010000162.1:0-4534 GCA_964534695.1 uncultured Actinomycetota bacterium
TTCTTTGATTTTCTGGTTTATAAATTTTAATATTTTTTCCTGTCTGAAGCTAATATTTTCAGGCATATTTAAAAAAATGTGTAATAAAAATTTTCAAATTAACAAAATTATAGCAAAAATATCAGATTATGGCAAACATAAGTTCGCCACTTTTATTTACTGGTTTTATTCCTCTTCCTTTTTTATCCAGGTCATCATTTTTCTTAATTTTTTTCCTACTTTTTCTATAAGATGATTCTCTTCCTTTTTTTTAATTAAATTATAAACAGGTCTGCCAGACTGGTTTTCAAGTATCCATTCTCTAGCAAAACTACCGTTCTGTATATCTTTCAATATTTCTTTCATATTTTTTCTGGTCTCATCAGTGATAATCTTTTTGCCTTTTACCATGTCACCATATTCCGCAGTATCGCTGATTGAATACCTCATCCATGATATTCCGCCTTCATATATAAGATCTACTATTAATTTTAATTCACTCAGGACCTCAAAATACGCTATTTCAGGTTGATAACCAGCTTCAACCAGGGTATCAAAACCAGCTCTTATAAGTTCCGTTGTCCCTCCACACAGAACAGCCTGTTCTCCGAATAAGTCTGTTTCTGTTTCTTCCTTGAATGTAGTAGTAATTATACCCACTCTTCCTGCGCCTAAAGCTTTGGCATACGCAAGACAATAATCCTTTGCTTTTTTAGAATAATCCTGATATACGGCTATAATTACCGGAACTCCGCTATTTTCTTCATACATTCTTCTTACAATATGTCCCGGTCCCTTGGGTGCAATCATTACAACATCAATATCATGCCTGGGAATTATCTGATTATAATGTATATTAAAGCCGTGAGCGAAACAGAGTATATTGCCTTGCTGTAGATTTGGTTCTATATAATCATAATAAATATTCTTTTGCAGAGTATCAGGAGCAAGAAACATTATAACATCTGCCATTTTAGACGCTTTGTCGCTGGGATATACATTAAAGCCTTTTTCTAACGCTTTTTTCCACGGCTTGCTGCCTTCTAGTTCACCAACGATTACATCCATTCCGCTGTCTCTTAAATTCTGTGCGTGAGCATGACCCTGACTGCCGTATCCAATTATTGCAATTTTTTTTCCTTTTAAGATTTTTATATCGATGTCTTTATCATAAAAAATTTCAGCCATTGTTCCTCCTCTACATATTTATTAAATAAAATATTTAAATTTAAATAGGGAACTATATAAATGATTTATGTATAACATTCTAACAAATAATTTAGAAAAGTTATATAAAATTTGAACTTAAAAAATTAATAAATTTTTATTGACACAAACATATGTTCGGTAGTATTATATAACCAAACATATGTTTGGTTATATAAAATAAATTAAACTTGTATAAGAATTCAAATGGGGAGGTATGAGCAGGTGGAAATGTTTAAGGTGAATTTAAAAAAAATATTACTTTACATTCTTATAATAATAGTGTTTTTCTTAATTGTTACAGCTTTCTACTGCAACAGGTATAAATTTAATGAACTGGATACAATAAGATATACAAAAATAATACTGAATCATGGAACAAGTTTAAACGAACTTGCGGATAAATATTCAAGTAACAAAAATAAAACAAAATTTTTAAGCGAAATCAGAAGAGTAAATAATATAGATACTTTAGATTATATTCCCGGAAATGTTACTATAATTATTCCGGTTCTTGAAATTAAATAGTATTCATTTGAGGGAATGTTCACATTAATTTATTAAAAATTTTTTTCCATCGTCTTATGGTATTTTTTGATTTACCTATTTTTTTATTTGAACCATTAAATAAATTTATTTATAATGAAAAAAGTCTATTTTTTTAAAGTAAATGATAACCATTAAAATAAAAGTGTTAGATAAATCAATTCCGGTGCCCCATTATGCGCATAGCGGAGATGCCGGACTGGATCTTTACAGTGCTGTTGATTGCAAACTGGAACCTTTTGAAAGAAAAAAGATATCCACCGGTATCAAAGTTTCCATACCAAAGGGTTATGCCGGTTTTGTTCAGCCCAGATCAGGAATAGCTTTAAAAAATGGTATAAGTATGGTAAACGCTCCCGGCCTTATTGATTCAGGATATAGAGGAGAAATATTTGTTATTCTTATAAATCTTGATCCTCATAATGTTTTTCATATAAAAAAAGGTGATAAAATCTGCCAGATGATAATAAAAAAAGTTGAAGAAGTAAAATTAAATGTAGTGGATAAATTGGATAAGACCAGCAGGGGAGAGAGCGGATTCGGAAGTACGGGTAAATAAAAATACAGAAATTATCCAGATATATAATCTTTTAACTGTAATTTGCATTTCCGAAAGATAATTATTGCTCCATTAATTGTAAAATACTTTTTTAAAGAACCCTCACTTAACTAAAACATATAGTTACTAAAATTAGTTATATAATTGGGTTGACTAACTAATATTTTATTTTTATAATAGGTTTTAACTACTGGGATTTAAAAAAATATAAAACTTTAATGTAGCAAGGGGGAGACTTATTCAAGATATCATAGACACAAGGTATCAAAAAATTAAAAGGAATAAAGAAGAATTAATAAAGCACCTTGACACATTTAATCTGGATCTTAAAATTTCTATAGGCATATGGTATTTTACACCGGCTGGAATAAGATTTCATGAAGCATATGTGCCAAATAAAGTTATTGCCGAAAGAATAGAAATTGCTTACGAAATGGCAAAATACGGAGTCAAAGCTATAGAAGCACATTACCCCGAAGAAGTAAATAAAGAGAATTATCACCTTTACCAAAAACTTGAAAAGGAAACCGGAATCAGGCTGCTGAGCTGTTATCCTTCAATATTTTATCCCAGGGAATATGAATTTGGTTCACTTTCAAACCCTTATAGTAAATATAGAGATAAAGCAATAGAGATTTTAATAAATTGCCTAAAATTTGTTAAAGATAAAGGTCTGCACCATGCGGGCATATGGCCGGGATCGGATGGATATCTTTACTCATTGGGCACCAATTATTATGACATGTGGGATAGATTCGAAGATGCAGTAGCTCATGCTATGGATGAAGTTCCTGGCGTGGTAGTAGCTCTGGAACCAAAACCATATGAACCTGTCCCTAATAATATTTACCGGACTACAGTTGATGGAATACTGGCCTGTCATGATATTGAATCAAGATTAAAATCCAGAACAAATAAGGAATTGCTTAATAAAGGCTACAGGCTGGTAGGAATGCAACCTGAAATAGGACATATTAGAATGGGATACGAAGATGCTCCCTATGCGTTTAACAGAGCAACACGTGAGGGTAGATTGTTCCATACTCACTGGAACAGCCAACCGCTGGGGGGTTATGATCTGGATTTAAATGTTGGAGCTATTGAATGGCAGCAAGCAGAGGCTTCACTTTTTGCATTAAAAATGGCAGGATATAATGAATATTTTGGATTAGATATCAATCCTGAAAGAATGCCGGTACAGAAAGCTGTTGAAATAAATTCCAAAGTATTGAATATTATGAATGAAAGGATTAAAAATCTACCCCATGAAGAGATATTGGAAGCATATTTTGATCCGGAAAATCATAGAGGAGATATTGAATTAATACTGGCAGAAAGAATGAAATAATATAAAGGTAATTGTTTTAAATCTATGAGATATCTTTTAGGTCTTGATGTGGGAACAACTTCAACCAGAACCATAGTAATAGATGAAAATAGCAAGTTAGTATCTTCAAGCACCAGCAATTATAAATTAATAACTCCAAAACCTGGCTGGGCCGAGCAGATTCCGGATGATTGGTGGGCCGCCTCTATAAAAACCATAAAAGATGTTATTAAAAAATCAAATGTTTCTCCTGAGGATATTGCATGCATCGGCCTGTCCGGGCAGATGCATGGAAGTGTTTTTCTGGACCGCAATGGTAATGTAATAAGACCTGCAATACTATGGTGTGACCAGAGAACTTACAGGCAATGTGAAACTATATATAAAATATTTGGCTACAGTGGTTTTATAAAACTATCATATAATAGAGCTCTTCCCGGATTTACAGCACCTAAAATACTGTGGCTTAAGGAAAATGAGCTTGAAAACTATAAAAAAGTGTCAAAAATACTTCTGCCCAAAGATTATATAAGATATAAGTTATCAAATACCTATGCAACAGAGGTTTCCGATGCTTCAGGTACAGTTCTTATGGACATACCTTCCAGAAGTTGGTCTGACAAAATTCTGGATGGGCTGAAAATTAAAAAATCTCTGTTACCTGAAGTTTTTGAATCCAATGTAATAACTGCAAAAGTCAGCAGTGAAGCGTCTGCTATTACCGGACTGGCAAAAGGTACTCCCATAGTAGGAGGGGGTAGTGACAATGCGGCCGGAGCAGTTGGATCCGGTATTGTAAAAAATGGCCTTATATCGGATTCAATAGGGACATCAGGTGTAATATTTGCCAGCAGTGATAAGCCTTTATATGATCCACAGGGAAGGTTCCATTCTTTTTGTCATGCCGTTCCCGGGAA
>CAZHOY010000163.1:0-4444 GCA_964534695.1 uncultured Actinomycetota bacterium
CCCCGTCAGATCCGAGAGGAAGCAGCGGTAAGTAATATTCTCCGGGTGCCACAAGTAAGCCTGGCTGGAGTTAACTGTATGAGTTGCACTTGTTATTATAAATCAAAGTCTGGGGCACGGTCATTTATTATTAATTAAGCATCTGTAATGTTATGAATTATATTTCATTTTATAGAAAGTGGAGACCGCAGAATTTTGATGAGATAATCGGCCAGGAATATAATGTAAAGACCATAAAGAATGTCATATCCAATAACCGGCTGTCGCATTGCTATATATTTTGCGGTCCCAGAGGCACTGGCAAGACATCAACTGCACGAATACTGGCAAAGGCTATAAATTGCACCAAAGGCATTACACCGGATCCATGCAATAAATGTGAAAATTGTGCAAGCATATCCAATGGCTCCAACGTGGATGTGATAGAAATTGATGCTGCTTCAAACAGGGGAATAAATGAAATAAGGGAACTCAGGGAAAAAGTAAAATATCTACCTGCTATGCTCAGGAAAAAAGTCTATATCATTGATGAGATCCATATGCTGACCACAGAAGCTTTTAATGCGCTGCTTAAGGTTCTGGAAGAACCACCGGAACATGTAATGTTTATAATGGCCACTACCGAACCCAATAAAGTAATACCCACTATAATGTCCAGATGTCAGAGGTTTGATTTTTTTCCTATACCAATGGATAAAATAAAAAAGAGACTTTTAAAAATTGCTAAAAGTGAAAAAATAGAGATAAGTGATGCAGCTCTCAGCCTGATTTCAAAATATGCGGACGGCAGTTTGAGAGATGCCGATAGCATACTGGAGCAGCTGGCAGCATTTGGTGAGAATAAAATTGAAGTTAAGGAGATTTCTTCACTTCTGGGAGCCGTAGATTTAGATTTGCTTTTTGAACTGACCGATATTTTAATTAAAAAAAACTTAAACTCAGGGATTATTCTGGCAAATAAGATTATCCAAAGCAACCAAAATCTTAAAATGTTCGTATCGGAGTTCATTGATCACCTGTATGATCTGTATACAATTAAAAACTTTGATAACCCTTTTGAGATTGTAAATATTAGTGATGATTTTAAGGATAGGTTCATATCCCAGGCAGGAGAGCTTCAAAAGGAAGAATTGGAATTTTATATGGAGCTGTTTACGGACCTGCTCAAACAGGTGAGATGGGGCGAGAGCTCAAAAGTGTTTTTTAAATCGGCAATAATCAAAGCCATTAATTTTATTGTCCCGGATGAAAAAGAAATTACAAAAAAAACCAGTCTTCTGGAAACCCAGATAAAATATCTTAAGGAAGAAATAGATAAAATCAATTTAAGTCAGAAAAAAGACAAAACCTTCCCCGGTCATACCATAAACGCCGCTGCCGATAATTATGAGGGTGAAGACGATAATTTTGATATCATTAATAGCGAGGAGATTGATAAAATGGTAAGCGGAGTAGAAATTTCCAGCGGGAGCGCCAAAGACAAAAAAAAGGCCGCAGAAATTAATTTAATTCGCAGTAATATGAATAAAATCTGTCAGGTTTTAAAAGATAAAAAAATTTCAGTTCACGCTATGTTCAAGGAAGCTGTGCCCGACAGGATAGAAGACGGCATCCTTTATTTCAATCTGGATGAAAAAAGAGAATGGCACCGGGATCATCTGAATAAAAGCAGCAATGTTGATTTGATATCCGGTGTGATAAAAGAAGTTGCCGGCGGGGATTTTAAGGTTAAGTTTGAAATTGGGAAAAAAATAAAAAACGCTGCAGCGGAAAGTAATCCGGGAAGTAAAACAGGGGAAAAAGCGGAAAATTCAGATAGCGGTATGGCTGCAGATACCGGCAGCGGTAAAGCAGGAAATACAGGCAGCAGTAAGACCGTAGATGCAGGGAATAAGAACAAAGAAGGTGGCAGTACCGGAGAAGATGTATTTAATTATTTTGAAAATAAATTTGATATAAAGGAGTAGAAATTGAGCTTTAATTACGGAAATATGATGAAACAGGCAAAAATCATGCAGAAGAAATTGCTGGAAATTCAGCAGGAATTAAAAGGCATGGAGTTTGAGGCTTCTGCAGGAGGAGGTGCAGTAAAAGCAAAAGTGAATGGTAACCAGGAGATTATGGAAATAAAGATTAATAAGGACATGGTTGATGCGGGTGATATAGAAATGGTGGAGGATATGGTGATGGTTGCCGTGAATGATGCCTTAAAGCAATCCAGGGATGAAGCCAAAAATAGAATGGCAAGCCTTACCGGAGGCATGAGCATACCTGGATTATTCTAGAGCGGCTGGACGGCAGCGGTAACTTAAATCTATTATATTTTTAATTATGACCTGACTATAAATTATAGATGGCTTTATATATAAAAAGTGTAGAAAATTTAATAAACGAATTCAGAAAGCTTCCCGGAATAGGACCCAAGTCCGCTAAAAGGATTGTATTCTTTCTGCTCAAACTCTCTCATGATGATATTGTTAAATTTTCCAAAAGCCTTGTTGAAATGAAAGAAAAAGTCAAAGTCTGCAAATCCTGTTTCAGCCTGACCGAGGAAGAAATCTGCAATATCTGTAAGGACCAATCCAGGGACAGGAAAAAAATATGTATAGTGGAAGAAGTAAGCGATGTGATGATTATTGAAAAAACAGGTGAGTATAGAGGGCTGTATCATGTTCTTGGCGGATTACTATCTCCCATAGAAAATATAGGGCCCGGGGAAATAAGAGTGCCCAAACTTTTAGAGCGTATAAAGACCGAGAATATAGAAGAAGTGATAATTGCATTGAATCCAACTGTCGAAGGTGAAAGTACGGCTATGTATTTAAAGAAAGTATTATCTCCTTCAGGAGTTAAAATCACCAGGCTGGCAAGCGGGCTTCCTGTTGGCGGTGATCTGGAGTATGCAGATGAGATAACCATAGGCAGGGCAATTTCCGACAGAAGAGAGCTGTAATTGCTTTTAATTTTAAGCGTACTGTAACAAACCCCGGTTTATTAAAAAAACAAATTAAATGTGCTATAATGCAGTGATTTTGTGTTTGAATTCTTATCCAAAAATCGGAATATTAGTTTATGAAAAAATACTTGTGAATTTACATATAAAGGAGTTAATAAATCATGAAAATCATGAAAACCATGGATGGGAATATGGCAGCAGCGTATGTGGCTTACGCTTTTACCGAGGTTGCAGCTATTTATCCCATAACGCCTTCTTCATCTATGGGTGAATATGTTGATGAATGGGCTGCGCATGGCAAAAAAAATATGTTTGGACAGGCAGTCAGTGTAAGTGAACTCCAATCTGAAGGAGGTGCATCAGGAGCGGTACATGGTTCGCTGGCCTCAGGTGCTCTTACTTCAACCTTTACTGCTTCACAAGGGCTTCTTCTGATGATACCTAATATGTATAAAATTTCGGGAGAACTTCTTCCGGGCGTATTCCATGTTAGCGCCCGTACTGTGGCCACCCATGCTCTTTCAATATTTGGTGATCACTCGGATATTATGGCAGTAAGGCAGACCGGCTTTGGAATTCTGGCCTCCGGCTCAATACAGGAAATTATGGATATAGGAGGAGTGGCACATCTTGCTGCCATCAAATCCAGAGTTCCTTTTCTGCATTTCTTTGATGGATTCAGAAGTTCTCATGAGATTCAAAAAATTGAAGTTATTGATTACAAAGATTTTAAAAAACTTCTTGATGAGAAGGCTCTAAAGGAATTCAGGGAAAGGGCTTTGAACCCTGAACACCCGGTCACCAGAGGTACGGCACAGAACCCTGATATATTTTTCCAGGCAAGGGAATCATCAAACAGATTTTACCAAAAGGTTCCGGAGATAGTAGTGGATTATATGGCAAAGATAAGCAAATTGACCGGAAGAGATTACAGACCCTTTAACTATGTGGGGGCAAAGGATGCGGAGTATGTGATAGTGGCCATGGGGTCGGTTACGGAAACCATTGATGAGACCGTAGAATATTTAAATAAACTAGGTGAAAAGGTAGGAGCAGTAAAAGTCCACATGTACAGACCCTTCTCTACCGAACTGTTCATCAAGTCAATACCAGAAACTACAAAAAAAATTGCTGTGCTTGACAGGACAAAAGAGCCAGGAGCCACCGGCGAACCTCTTTATCTTGATATCAGGGATACGTTTTTTGAAATGGGGAAAAGGCCTGTTATTGTAGGAGGAAGATACGGCCTTAGTTCAAAGGATACCACCCCGGCGCAGATAAAAGCTGTATATGATAATTTAAAACTTTCCAGTCCACGGAATGGATTTACCATAGGTATAAATGATGATGTTACTCATACCTCTCTTGAAATAAAGGGGGAAATTGAAACTGCCCCCGAGGGAACTATACGCTGTAAGTTCTGGGGTTTGGGTTCGGACGGCACGGTGGGAGCAAATAAAAATGCCATTAAAATAATCGGTGACAATA
>CAZHOY010000164.1:0-4421 GCA_964534695.1 uncultured Actinomycetota bacterium
TTACTTAATACTAAGTAAGTATTAACATTTGTTTTAAATTATGTCAATTATTTTTTTAATAAATTTGTAACTTGAATTGAAAGAGTGCTCAAAATGATCATTTTGTAGATTCCAATTACACTTTTAAAAATAAAACAGCTTACAGCAGTTAAGGATCAATCGATCAATAATGAAGATAATCAGAGGCTAAAAGTTTTTCTCACATCAGACATTAAATTATCCTGAATGCTTTCCATATCCGACCTGTCTTTTTCTTCTATGTGGTCATAATTATATATATGCAGCATTCCATGTATTATAAGCAGTACTATTTCAAGATTCAGGCTCCAGTTTCCATCCTGGGATAGGGCATTGGACTCTGCAACCTCCGGGCAGATAATTATTTCTCCTATGGTATAATTACCGGCGCCCAGTCCCATTTTTTCCCTGTCGGCAAGATATGAAAAGGAAAGTACATCGGTTTCTTTATCTATATTCCTGTACTTCTTATTTAATTTTCTTATTTCTTCTTTATCCGAAAAGATAATATTTAACTCACTTCTTGAATTCTTATCGAATTTATTTGAAATATATGTTGCAGTTTCTTTTATTGAATCCAGATCCAGCTCCAGTTTATTTTGATTGTTGATTAAAACAACTTTCATCTTACCCCTGCCTTTGCCTTTAAATTTGGTTCGGCATATGAGAGCCGTGAATGGTAAATAGACATAAGCCCGTCAATCAGAGTGTCTTTGACCATATTTATTTCTCTTAAAGTTATATCCGTCTCGTTCAGCTGACCGTCTTTTAATTTATCTTCAAATATATCATTTATCATCTGCTCTATTTTTTTTGGAGTTATATCCTTAATCGATCTCACAGCAGCCTCGGTTGAATCTGCCAGCATAAGAATTGCCGCCTCCTTGCTCTGTGGTTTTCTTGCCGGATAACGGAAATGCTCTTTAAGGCCATTTGAACTGCCGTTGGTAATGGTTTCCTTATCTTTCTGTTTCTCATAAAAATAGGTTATTATTGAATTCCCGTGGTGCTGGGAGATAATATTTAAAACCTCTCTGGGAATTTTACTTTTTACTGCCATTTCCAGTCCATCTTTTATATGGCTTGATATAATATTTCTGCTCATGGAAGGATTCAGTCGGTCATGGATGTTTTCAATATTTACCTGATTCTCATAAAAATATTCCGGCCTTTTCATTTTTCCGAGATCATGATATAGTGCCGCCACCTTAACCAGCAGTGAATCGGCACCTATGGCCTTGGCTGCACTTTCAGCAAGGTGCGCTACCAGAATGCTGTGATTGTAAGTGCCCGGAGCCGAGATAAGCAGCCTCTTGAGCAGTGGCTGGTCGGTATGAGAAAGCTCCAGCAGCCTCATCGCAGTTACAATATTAAAGGTAGATTCAATAAATGGCAAAAAGCCAATGGCAATAACGGCACAAATAATACCGTTTACGATTCCCAGTAAAGTATTTATTACCACTGTCTTTATTTCACCACCGATAAGATTGATGGCTAAAAATAAAAAAGCAAGAACCAGCGAGCTTATAAAACCTGCTCTCATTACTGCAGACCTCTGCGAAATTTTTGATACCATATAAGTGGAAAAAATACCCCCCAGTATATAGGCAATAGCTATGCTGAAATCAAAATCAGTGGCAATGCCTGCAAATATTCCCAGACAGATTGTTAACATCATTCCCAGACGTGCATTAAATAAAATAGTGCATATGAGCGATGCCGCAATTATGGGAACCAGATAAATCCAGAAATTCAGATGTATAGAAGATAGTATGGTAAAAACTTCGATAAGTGCAGTAAATATGATAACCAGAAGTGAATTAATAACTAATTTCTTGGTGTTATTAAAGATATTTGAATTAAATTTGAAAATATAGAATCCATATAAAAACATTATTACCGAAGATATAAAGAATATATATAAGAATCTGTTCCAGTTGAATCCTCTCTGCAGAAGGCCCAGTTTAGTTAGTATGAGAATATCCGTATCACTCACAATTTCCCCTTCAAAAACAATGGTCTGGCCCTCAAGTATCGATACCATATAGGAACTGGTATTCAGTCTTGCTTCTTCTCTTGCATTTTCAGTGGCCGCAGGATCAAATACTGCTGTAGGTTTAATGTTTGCTTCCAGAACGCTGGTTACCAGAGGAATATCTTCCGGTTTTATATCTTCATCAGCCCCAGCCAGCCTGGTAGCTTCAATTTTGGCAAGGTCCACCTCGGTTGGCTTTATTTCTTCTTTCATTATCCCCCTGGCTATGTCCTGGGTTTTTACTAAAAGCTGATTGAGCTCCTCTACAGATAGACCGAGTGCCAGAGAAATAACAGAACTGGGGTATTGATTACCCAGAAGATTGTTCATATAATCAACTTTTTCTTCAAAAGATATATCTTGTTTTTTCTGGACTATACCGGTCAGCAGATAAAAATATCTTATCTGGTAGAGTGCCCCTTCTTCACCATTTAAAACATCCAGATCGTAAACATATATATCCTCAACCCCGGCTTCATTCTTATTCATATCCTCTTCGGTTTTTACAACATCCTCAAACTCTATCCCCTTGGTTGCTTTGATGGTCCTGGGGCTGGGTTTCCCCAGCTCTATACCGATATCGGGAGAATAATCATATGAAAGAATAGCTATAACCAGACCCAGGGTTAAAATAAATATATACATTCTCTGAGCAAATTTACTCCTGAATGAAAAAGATTTCAGGAGAAAGTTACTCATCCTTTTCATTTTCCCATTTTGTGTTTTTAAAAGTTCTTTATTATTTTTATTTCCTGATATCATTTTACTCCTGAGCAAACCTGTTATTTTTTGGTTCTCTCTCCATAGACTTTATAGGCATCCACGATTCTCTGTACCAGCTCATGCCTTACTACATCTTTTGAGCTCAAGTACACAAACTCAATTCCCCGTATTCCGTCCAGAATGTTTTTTACAATAATAAGACCGGATTCCTTATCATGGGGTAGATCAATCTGGGTTATATCACCGGTTACCACTACCTTGGAACCAAAACCCAGTCTGGTAAGAAACATCTTCATCTGTTCAGGGGAAGTATTCTGGGCCTCATCAAGAATAATAAACGAATCATTCAAGGTCCTTCCCCTCATATAAGCCAGGGGCACTACTTCGATAATACCCATATCCCTGTACTGCTGGAATTTCTCCACATCCAGCATTTCATATAAGGCATCGTACAGGGGCCTTAGATAAGGATTAACTTTATCATATATGTCCCCTGGCAGGTATCCCAGCTTCTCACCTGCTTCAACCACAGGTTTTATTAGAATTATACGCCCTATAATATTTTCCCTTAAAGCCTCAACGGCCATGGCCAGAGCCAGATATGTTTTTCCTGTTCCTGCCGGCCCTATTCCGAAAATAATTGTATTTTCTTTGATTGCCTCAATATATTTTTTTTGACCCGCTGTGCGGGGCTTAATTTTTTTCCCGCTGTTCACCACTATACTGTTTTTAAATATCTCATGAGGCTCTAAATTTGATTTATCTCCCATAATTTTTATAGAATCACTGACTTTCTGAGAATTTAATTTCTGCCCCAGGTTTATCTGTAATACTAATTCTTCTATAAGTCTGGCAACTTCTTTTACATTCTTGCTCTTTCCAGATATTTCCAGATCATTCCCCAGAACAAAAACTTCTACATTATATTTTCTTTCTATAAGCTGAAGCAGCTTATCCCTGTCCCCAATTAATTCCGCCATTGAGTGATTGCTTTTAAATTCAAGATTTAATTTTTGTTTCACTAGAGACAAAAACCCCTCCTTTTATAATTTTATCTTATATCATCATTATATTATAAATACATAAATTAGAAGTTAAATAATAGGTAAATAACTAAATATGAAACATTAAAAATTTTAACCAGGAGGCCAGTTAAACTTTCTCTTTCCCAATATGTGAAAATGTAGATGATTTACGCTCTGCCCGGCACCACTGCCAGTATTAATAACCACTCTAAATCCTTCTTTGTCCAACCCCAGCTTCATTGCTGTGCTGCTTATTGCTTCCATCAGCTCTTTTATCAACTCGCAATCCAGCTGACCAATTTCCAGTATGGAGCTTATATGCCTCTTCGGCACAGCCAGAAGATGTACAGGCGCTTTTGGCGATATATCCTTAAATATTAGAACATTATCACTTTCAAAAACTATATCACTCTTAATTTCTCTATTTAAAACTTTACAAAAAAGACAATCTTCTGCTACAGTTTCCATAATTTTTAATTTTCATATAATTTTATTACAACCAATCTTATCCTAAGTGGGAGATTATACTATTTTTTTAAATTTTTACAACTTTTCAAAATTTATGTTGTTGTTATTCTGCGATATTGTCACCTCTAAGTTATTCAGGGAAAATGTCACCT
>CAZHOY010000165.1:0-983 GCA_964534695.1 uncultured Actinomycetota bacterium
CATAAATTGTAATTGGAGTATGTGATGGAATTTACAGAAAAAACCTTACGTAACGGAAAATAGAGATCCGTAATTAAAATCATATTAAAAGTATTACTGATTATAAAGTAATACTTGGTATTAGGTATTACTTATGCTATAATTTTTAATATTATAAAAGAAATATATTGATATAATGCCAAGGATAACTTCAAAAGGACAAGTAACCATACCTAAAGATATCAGGAACAAATTTAATATAAACCCCCATGATATTGGCAAGTTTACAGTAAGAGAAGGAAAAATTGTTTTTACTGTAAAGAAGGGCACCATACTGGATGCTATTACCAAGAAATCAAGTAAAAGAATTGATTATAAAAAAGTAAGAGAGCAGATGGAAAAAGATATCGCTAAAGATGTTATCAGGAAAATGAAATGATTTTTATAGATTCAAATATTTTTTTAAGATATTTTGAAAGAGAAGATGAACAATCTTATAGAAAGTCAGAGAGACTTTTTTCTGAAATAGTTAATGGTAATATCGCAGGTATTTCTACCAGCCTGGTAATTGCTGAAGTGGTCTGGGTGCTACAGAGATTTTACAACTGGGGTAAAAAGGAAATATGCAATAATGTTGAGTTGATTTTAACAACTCCTAATATTAAGTTTAAAGAACAATCTATTCTCAGCAATGCCATCAATCTTTACCGGGATAGAAATATAAGTTTTATTGATGCTTATAATTATTTCTACATGAAGGCCAATGGTGTGTCTGAAATCTACTCCTTTGACAAAGATTTTGATAAACTTGAAGATATAAAAAGGCTGGAACCTTAAACAATAATTACTTCTCTATAATTATATAAATTATCAATAAATTAGCTTTTAAAAACTATATATTATCCTATGGAACTGGTAACCGGTTCAGCAGGATATATCGGGAATGTACTGGTTAGAGAACTACTTAAAAGGGGCAGGAAGGTAAAGGCTTTTATACGCCCCAC
>CAZHOY010000165.1:1083-4406 GCA_964534695.1 uncultured Actinomycetota bacterium
TTCCGATATCTCTTCGCTTGAGGGTCTGGGAGCAGATAAAGTAGTGGGAGACATTAAAAAATGGTCTGGATTTGGTAATAGTCTGATATAATATTATCCGGCAGATTATTAATTTTGGATTGAGTTTTGAGGAGAGTATGTGAATGAACTGGAGCTTTGAGATGAATGCACTGATAGCGGTGGGTATAATTCTTGTAATAGGCCTTTTTAGCGGTTTTGCTGCAAGAAAGATTAGAATCCCAACTATCAGCGGCTATATTGTTATAGGAATTATTATAAGCTTATCCGGTATTATCCCCAGAGAATTGATTGACGGCGGGTTGGATATAATCACAGATATTAGCCTGGGAGTCATAGGTTACCTGGTAGGCGGAGGTCTTTATCTTAAAAAATTAAAGAAGTTTGGGAAAAACATTGCTGTAATCACTCCCTTCGAAGCCTTGGGGGCCTGGTTGTTTGTGACCGTATCCGTACTGCTGCTTGGTCCTTTTATTATAAAAACAGGTGTTTTGGGTTCCGGTTCATTCTACAGTTTCCTGCCCATGGCCATTGTACTCGGGGCCATTTCCTGTGCCACTGCTCCTGCTGCAAAGCTGGCCATAGTGAGAGAATATGGTGCAATCGGACCTTTCACCACCACGCTTCTGGCCATAATTGTACTGGACGATGCCATTGCTGTTATAGCCTATGCGATCGGTTCTAATGTTGCAGAGTCACTGATTACTGGATTCGGAAACATTTCATGGTATAAAATATTAGCAGTGCCGGCTATAGATATTTTCGGCTCTATGGCTCTGGGAGCAGCAATGGGATTCGGGCTGACTCTGGTCGGACGTTTTATAAAAAAGAAGCAGCAGCTCCTGGCTGTAGTGATAGGAACTATTTTTTTAAGTGTCGGAATATCAAATGCACTGGGCCTTTCAAGTATTTTGACCAATATGACCATGGGATTTATTGTGGTCAATATGATGAAAAAAAATGAGGATATGTTTACAGTTATAAATAATATAGAGAGTGTAATATTTGCCATGTTCTTTACACTGGCCGGTGCCCATTTTGACCTTAGTGTGATAAAGACAGCAGGCATACTGGCTGTGGTGATAACCCTGGCCAGATTTATAGGAAAATTCGTAGGAGTCAGGATAGGAGGAGCTATCTCACATGCTCCGGCAAAAATCAATAAATATTTAAGTTTTGGGCTGTTTCCAATAGCGGGAGTGACCATAGGTCTCTCTATGCTGATAAAAGGGCATGAAGCTTTCTCCAGTATTGCCAGTATAATGATAAATGCTATTCTGGCATCGGTTATAATAAATGAGATAATTGCACCCCTGTTTACAAAGTATGCGATTTTTAAAGCAGGTGAAGCTGGTAGGGTAGAGTGATGATACAGGTTTAATGTTTTTATTGAAAATTAAATAGTTTTTAAGCAGAGTAAAAGTAATAATATAAGGAGATAGAAATGGCTGAATTGCTTGCTAAAGATATTATGACAAAAAAGGTTGTAACTGTAGGTAAAGATGCTACTTTGGCTGAACTGGCAAAGCTGCTTATGAAAAATAAAATAAGCGGTGTTCCTGTGGTCGATGGGGAAAAAAGGCTGGTGGGTATAGTTAGTGAAGCGGATATAATAGTCAAAAAATCCAGTCTTCCGTTTCCTTTATCTTTTAGCTTTGCTTTTCTTGATAAATATGAAAGCTATACAAAGAGTACAAAGGATTTTCTAGATATCAGGGTTGAGGAAATTATGTCTGCAGATGTAAAGACAGCCAGGAAAGATATAACTGTGAGTAAGGTAGTAAATATTATGATAAATAATAATATTAACAGGCTTCCGGTACTGGACAGCGATAACAGGCTGGTGGGTATAATTACAAGAGCGGATATAATGAAATCCATGATCAAGGAAAGTAAAAAGAAGCAGTAGATTTACCCTATCCGGCAGATAGCTTTTTAACCCATATAATGTGGTAATTGTTATGTAAAAGATATTGAAGGATGGTCCTATGGAACTGGTAACCGGTTCAACAGGATATATCGGCAATGTACTGGTTAGAGAATTACTTAAAAGGGGCAGGAAGGTAAAGGCTTTTATACGCCCCACTTCCGATATCTCTTCGCTTGAGGGTCTGGGAGCAGATAAAGTAGTGGGAGACATTGAAAATGTTGATTCCCTTATCAGAGCTTTCAAGGGAGTGGATGCCGTATATCATCTGGCAGGTATGATATCAATCATGCCCGGTGATTGGGCCCTGATTCGCAGGGTTAATCTTGATGGAACCAAAAATGTCATAAATGCCTGCCTGAAATGCGGAGTAGGCAGGCTGGTATATACCAGCAGCATACATGCATTAAAAGAACCGCCGCTGGGAACAGTTATTGATGAAAACATGCCTTTGATCCCTGCACCAGGAGGGGAGAATATGACAGGTCAAAGGCTCTTGCCAGTCTGGAGGTAATGGAAGCTGCTAAAAAAGGTCTGGATTCGGTAATAGTCTGTCCTACCGGTGTTCTGGGCCCCTATGATTTCAGGATATCGGAAATAACCCAGACATTTATTGACTTTGCCAGCGGTAAGATGAAAATAATTACAGACGGGGCTTATGATTTTGTTGATGTCCGGGATGTGGCTACAGGACATATTCTGGCAGCTGAAAAGGGAAAGGCTGGAGAGAAATATATATTATCGGGGCAGAGAATTACCATGGATGAAATGATGTCGATGCTGTATGAAATCAGCGGGGTACAGCCGCCGAAATATAGAATTCCTGCCTGGCTGGTAAAAACCGCCGGTCTTTTTACCCCAGTCTATTACAGGTTAGCAAAAAAAACTCCGCGATTTACTTATTATTCCATAAATACCCTGCAGAGTAATTCATTTATCAGCCACAAGAAGGCAAGCGGGGAACTGGGATATAAACCTATACCTGTCAGGAAATCAATTGAAGATACCTTCAGGTGGATGAAAGAAAAAAAATATTATAATGTCTTTTAAGGCTGGCAGGTAATCAATATAAACATCAGTAGATGAAAGGAATTAATGCCTTTCTGTCCCTGGGGTAATCGGGAAAACTTTCCAGATACCACTGATGATTTGAAAAAGCCCGGGGCGCCAGATTGGTAGTGGTAAACAGTGCAAAGGCAAGACCGGGAAGTGACCAGGTGGCCAGGGCCCAACCTATCCATTCTATAATCTCGCCAAAGTAATTGGGACAGGATATATATCTGAAAAGTCCCTTTCTGGGAATTTTGTAGCCTTCTTTCCCCCGTTTTCTTAAGTTTCTCAGTATATGATCAGAGTGTAAATTAATAATCATCCCCGA
>CAZHOY010000166.1:0-4401 GCA_964534695.1 uncultured Actinomycetota bacterium
GAGGAATATCAACTCCTAAATCAATTACAGTATATCCTCCACCTTCCAGCATCATGCCTACAAGATTTTTACCTATGTCATGGAGATCTCCCTGTACTGTACCTATTATTACCTTACCCTTAGTATTTGTATCAGATTTGGAAAGCAGTGGTTTTATTACCTCCATTGCAGCATGCATAGCTCTTGCAGCTATCAGTACCTCAGGTATGTACATCTCGTTAGCCTTAAACTTTTTACCCACTACATCCATACCAGGCATAAGCCCATCATTTAAAATCTCCATTGCAGATACTCCCTCATCTACCAGTTTCTGTGCAATTTCCTTGCCTTTCACATTATCACCTTTGATTATGAGGTCTGCCAGGTCTTGATATTTTGCCATGTATTCCTCTTTCTTTATTTCATTTGGTTAGATAGTTCAATTTATAGATATTTTAAAAATATTATTTAAGTGCTTCATCCAACATTGTTAAATAATTCTCAACTGGAATATAACTAGGAATTGAATTTCCTGCACCAATAGCAAATCTACCACCAGAAGCACATTTATTTATAATTTGCCTTATATATTTTCTAAGTTCACTAGGTTCAAGTCTTGCAAGTTTATCTATATCTATACCTCCAAGTAAGCAAATTCGATCCCCCCAATTTTTTTTTGCATCAATTATTGGTGCAACTTCATCTTGAAACGAGTGCTTACCATCAATCTTGACATAATTGATAAAGTCTTCCATAAGAACATCTACTTTTCCGCAAGAGTGAAGATAATATGGCTTACCTTTTTCGTGACACAACTGAGCATATTTTTTATGCCAGGGTAGAAAATATTTTCTTATATCTTCTGGAGGAATTAAAGTTTGCGTACTATAACCAAAATCATCACCTTGTAAAATTAAAGTTAACTTATCTAATTCCAAAAGATGTTTGTCATATTCATAGATAAGCTCGCCTATTTTATCAGTTACAGCCTTAAATAAAGTAGGATCATCAATCAAGTTTAGACACAAGCCTTCATAGCTCATTAACCTTGATAAATGTTCAAAAACTCCACCTGCATGACAAGTTACAAAACCCATTCCATCTGGCAAATGGTCACATATATATCTATGAATATAAAAATCTTCTTCTTTTATTCTTGGCCATGGATATTTTTCAAAATCATCCCAACTTCTAATAACACCTTTAGATTCATCTTGCCAAACTCTGATTTGATCACCAGTACCTTTTGCTGTATCTGAAACCCATGAAGACATTGCTGGTAAAGTAAGGCTAGCTTCTATTCTTATAAAGTCATATCCCATGTGATACCAGAATGCTATCTGATTATCTAACCAGGCATTTATTTTTTCAGTATTTTCTTTAGAAAAATTCATTTGATCACCTATATAATCAAGTTTATCAGAAATACTTACCCATTTTCTTCCAAGCATATTTTGAAGTATGGGTTTCATTACTGCATCATCTATCAGATACTCCACCATAGGAGGCTTATCCGGGATGATTTTGCCATTCATTATGCTAACAAACCTTTCAATATCAGGTTTTGGCTTTTCAATTGGTAATTTAAATTCGGTCATCATTATCCTTCAAATTTTATTTTTATTATTAAAAATATATTTTAAAAGTCTTTATTTCATACGGCGCTATATTAAATGTAAGGTTATTCGTGCTTGGTTTCAGCTCTTTTAAATTATTTTCCAGCAAATCGCATTCAAAAATCTTTTTTATATTTTTAAAAGCAGTTAGACATGCATTAGAGCGCCTTCCATACCTTTCTACCAACCGGACAATAATACTCTCATCATTATTTGATTTTTTAACTGCTTCTAAAGTAATATTAATTTTATCTATTTTAAAAAAACTAAATTTTCCGGGCAAATTACTGTCTTTAGTAATTTCCTCATTCAACATACTTATTAATGGATTATTAAATTCAAGGGCCCTCTGATTTACTTCTGCATCTTTCCAATATCCTCTATGGGGAAACAAGGAATATGTAAAAGATGATTTTTCTATATCAGAATCGGGATCCGGATAAACAGGCCCCCTTAATAAAGTAATGCTCATTCTATTTTTTTCAACATCGAAGCCGTATTTACAATCAGTAAATATAGCCACACCATAGCTGTCTTCGGACAAATCAATCCAGTTATGTGCGCTAACTTCAAATTTAGCCTGTTCAAAAGTATTGTTTCTATATGCCGGCCTCTTTATGTTTCCAAATGCAATATCGCATGTATAATCTTTTACCATTACATTTACATCAAAACCGACCCTTAATAATTTTCTTCTTTCCTTCCAGTCTATTTCCGTTTCAAAATCAATCTGTGGAATATTATTATAAAATATAATTTTTTGCTTTAAATATGAATTTAAAATCTTCTTTTGCAGCAGTAAAGCCCAGCAAACAGGTCCTTTCTCTATAACAGTTATTTTTCCTGGTAAGAGGGGCAGTTCTTTATCTTTATAGTGTATTGTTATGTCCCATGCTTCGTATTTAGAAGGCACATCTTCATAAATACTAAATTTATTCCCTAAACCATTTTCCGTAATAATTTCAAATTCATTATTTTTATCAAAAATTGATATAATTTCACCGGAGTCATTGAACTTAACCTTAAAAAACTTGTTTTCAAAATATTCTTTGGATATACTTATTTTATTTGTATTCTCAATTGCTGCTTTTCTTTCTTTAATTTTCTTATCTAAATAAAATACTTTATACCCGCACGCAGGTATGCCTTCTGCATAAAATACTGTTTTCCAATAGTCCTTAATATCTTTTATACATTGGGAAACAACATCTACGTTGTTTTCATCTACTATAATTGTATTTTCATCTAGAATATAATCAAAAAAAGCTAAAGAAGAACGTTTCCTCTGAGTTGAATTAAAAACAACAACAGCCTTTTTATCCAATGTTTTTTCTATTTTACTGGATATAAAATTTAGCGCATTATTTCTTAAGTTTCTAACATTTTCCTCTAAATTGTTATAATCATTTATAATGTCTGCGTATGCCGCACCAATATGAGTGCCTGTGATTGAATCGTGAAATTGATTAGTTAGCAAGGTCTCCCACATTTTACTTAATTCTTCTTTTGGATAATGGAATTTATCCAACAGAGTACAAATAATTGAAAAAATCTCTGATTCTCTTAATTGATTTTCAAGTTTTCTATTTAGTTTTTTTAACCTGCTTTTTGTAGTATATGCTCCTCGGTGGGCCTCCAGGTATAATTCGTCCTTAAAAACAATAGGATTTTTATCTTTTTCTTTTATTTGTTTTAGAGCATCTAATGCCCTACTTGATTTTGTTTTTGGCAGTCCAGGAAATCTTTTATACCTTTTGGCATATTCAAGCATTTCAGAATCCACACCTCCGCCTCCATCTCCCCACCCATAACAGTAAATGGTTTCATCTTCACCTGTATTATTTTTTAAAGCTTTCACGCATTTGGAAATGTGGTCTGCTTCTACTGTCCCTATAAAATGAATAGAGGGTGTAACAGCAAATATTTGAGAACCATCCGGTCCTTCCCATAAAAAGTTATTCAATTTCCAGGGATTTGTGTCATTCCACACTCCTAATTTATGAGTAACAAAATATTCCATTCCGGACTTCTTTAGTATCTGCGGAAGAGTATAACATGCTCCGAACATATCTGGGTGCCATATTATTTTTGGAACAAATCCGAATTCACTTTGCAGGAAATTTGCTCCATGCATTATCTGCCTTACAATTGATTCCCCGGATATTAAATTAAGGTCCGGTTCCACCCATAAAGGGCCTAATATTTCCCACCTTCCTTCTTTTACTCTCTGTTTTATCTGTTTAAAAAGGCTGGGATAGTTTTCTTTTAATTCTTTATAAATAATTACCTGATTTTGTGAAAAAATAAAATCTGGATACTGTTCCATTAACCGGAGCATGGTTGAATGAGTTCTTCCCACTTTTCTAACAAATTCTTTATATTGCCATAAGAAAACAACGTCCAAATGTGAATGGCCAATTAATTTTAATATTCCGTTTATTTTAAAGTTTTTCGATTTAAATATCCGCTTATATATTATCTTTTTTCCCTTTTTTAATTCTGTTAAAAATTTTTCTCTATCGATTATGTCAGGATTTATATACTTGACAGCCTCATTTAAAGTATTTTTTATAAAAGATTCCAGCTCGATGTTAATGTTTTGAATAAAAAGACCGTTATAAACAGCCTTAAAATCCCAGTATATTTCCTCAATTTCAGTATCTATCGCAGCAAGGTCTGAACATTCAATTATTTTAGTTAATGGCTCCCCAAAATGCCATACATGATATGATTCAATATTTATATTAAATTTTTCTCCGCCTTTTGCATTCTCTGTTAATAATATTTCATTTCTAAAAGGGTCCAA
>CAZHOY010000167.1:0-2450 GCA_964534695.1 uncultured Actinomycetota bacterium
AAAAAGTACTGATTTTTCTTAATTTTATCAGGGATTTCTCGGACAAGCTCCTAGTTTCTCTCTACCTCTTCCCTTATTGTAAATTTTTTAAATTAATAATATTCTTCATAATCTTCTTTAAAATACTCACCTAAATCTATTTCAGATGAATCTGGAAAATAAGTTTTTATATCAATACCTTCTACATAAAAACAACATTTATTACAATGAAGACATCTTACTTCAGGATATACCCCGGCAATATAGCTTTCGCCATCTGAATAATCATAATCAGCTTCTAAATCGAATAATGCTAAAAATTTATTCTTACAAATTGGACATTTTGAACTAATTTCTATCTCATATAAATTCCTATACTCCTTAGGATAGGAATACTTTTCACAACATTCTTCTGGGTTTTCTTTGAATAATTTCTTTATTGCTTTATATCTTTTATTAAGTACAATCGAATGATTATTTTTTAATGCTTCATTTAATTCTTCCATCTGTTCTAATAATTCTTCATTAAAAAAATATTTGTAATCTTCTACAAGAACTTTAGTAATATACTCTTTTATTGTTGGTATTGCTTCATAAGCCATCACTTCAATAATTCTTTTTAAAAATTCTTCCTCTTTCCCGCTCCAATTGTGTTCTAGATAATTTCTTAAATTATGAATATCAATAAAGTATTTAAAATCAAAAACATCTTTTCCAATAATTTCTTCAACTCTTTTCATCGATTCATAAAAGTCAATAGTCTTAAGAAAATAATATGTTTCTAATTGTAAACGCCTCTGTTCTAAATCTTTTTTTTTACGTTCTAAATAAAAATTTTTCAATTCACTTGAAAAAGGAATTTTATTGACTATACAAAACTCTATAAAATTTTGTGGTAATTTATACAATAGCCGAGTATCAGTTTTGATTAATTTAAGCTTTAATAAATGTTCAATTGTTCTATTTAGAGAACAAACAATGTTTGCTGTATCACCAAAATTTTCATCATTCCAGAAAGAAATTTTTGCCTCATGTTTTACATACAGTGATAATGCTACGTATAAATAGGCTCTTAGCGCTTTACGATAATGCCATTCTGTATCATTAAAGTTATTCATATTGTTTTAAAAGTATAATTAGTTAAAAAATTTATCATAATTAATTCGTTCTTTTTTAAACTAAATTAATAAATACAAATTCATTTGATGCCTTTAATATTATTTTTACTAATGTTTTGTGCTAATTTACTATAATTTCTTTTTTTAACAATATTATTAAAAAACTCATTAATAACTTTTATTTTCCTATCTTTCTCACTTTCGTATAATGATTTTACACAATCAATAATGATATTATAATTTTCATTACAAACCCATTCCGTATCACCATAAATAAATTCAAAATATAATAGAATAGTATCAATATTTAATTTACCTTCTTTAATTAAATTATTAAGTTTCCTTGTAAGCCCAATTACTTTATCTAATTCATCGACCGTTAATAATTTTGCATTTTTTATATTTTTGAAAAATTTTATTTGTTCAGGACTATTATTCTTTGGTTTTATTGGAAATGCTTTAATAAAAGAATATGAGGAATAGTTTTTAACTTTTGCTATAATTTTATTATAGTCAGCACTTTTCCATTCTTCTTTTAAAAACGATGCCAGCTTATTATGGCTATCCAGTAATAACAACTTATTTTGTTTATTTAAGGTGCAAATTGTTTTTCCTGAAAATATAGTATAAATAACTGTTGCTAATGCTATTATGCTACTTGGAATTAATATAATTATTTGGTTTGTATCCATAAAATAATTAAAGCTTATTCTGATACTTTTTTGATTCTATTCTTTATTTTTAATATAAAATATGGTTGAACTCATCTTGACAACTTTATAGCATAAAACCTATATTTTTCAAATTCTTTCTTATTTCTTCCTCGAGCCCTTTAGATTCTTCAAATGACTCTGATAGTTCTTGTGTCAGTTTCTTCATCTTTTCTTCAAATACTTCAAAATCTTCTTCAACTTCCTCAAACCCAACATATCTACCCGGTGTAAGGATATAATCATTTTCCTTTATATCTTCCAATATTGCTTCTTTACAAAATCCCGGTATATCTTTATATTCACCATTTTCACCTCTATATGCATGGTATGTGGAAGCAATTTTATCTATTTCTTTATCTGTTAAAACCCTGTGTCTCCTATCTATCATCTCACCCATATTCCTAGCATCTATAAAAAGTGTCTTACCGGTTCTATCTTTAAATTTTCCATTCTTTTTATTTCTTGCAAGAAACCAGAGACAAACAGGAATTGAGGTGTTATAGAAAAGCTGAGGAGGCATGCTTATCATGCAGTCTACAAGGTCACCTTCTATTATATTTTTCCTTATTACTCCTTCGCCCGAAGTATTAGATGACATTGAACCATTTGCCAGAACGAATCCCGCTATTCCGGTAGGAGC
>CAZHOY010000167.1:2460-4366 GCA_964534695.1 uncultured Actinomycetota bacterium
TAAATAAAGTGCTGGACCCATGCAAAGTTAGCATTTCCTGATGGGGGGATTCCGTATTTCCACCTTACATCTTCCCTTAAGTTTTCCCCTCCCCAGTCAGAATCATTAAACGGAGGATTAGCCAGTATATAATCTGCTTTTAAGTCTTTGTGTAAATCATTTGAAAAACTGTTACCCCATTTAATATTTCCTTCAATACCTCTGATTGCAAGGTTCATATTACAGAGCCGCCAGGTTGTCTGATTTGATTCCTGACCATAAATTGATATATCTCTAATTTTCCCCTGATGGGCGATTACAAACTTTTCACTTTGAACAAACATTCCGCCTGAACCGCAACATGGGTCATATACCCTACCCTTGTATGGTTCTATCATTTCAACAAGGAGTTTTACTATACAGCGTGCAGTATAGAACTGACCCCTTTTTTTACCTTCGGCATCTGCAAATTGGCCTAAAAAATATTCATAAACCTGGCCCAGTAAATCCTTGCTTTTACTTTCACTATCGCCAAGTCCTATATTTGATATCAGGTCAATTAATTCTCCAATCCTTTGTTTATCAAGTCCTTCTCGTCCATAATCCTTAGGCAGAATTCCTTTTAAGTGGGAATTGTCTCTTTCAATTGCATCCATAGCATTATCAATTAAATTTCCTATTTCGGGTCTTTTAGCATTATCCTGCAGATACTTCCATCTTGCTTCTTTAGGTACCCAGAATATATTTTCACCTCTGTATTCATCCGGATCTTCCGGATCTGCTCCATCTTTTATTTCAAGTTTTAACTGTTCATATTTTTGAGTAAATGCATCGGAGATGTATTTTAGAAATACTAAACCTAAAACTACATGTTTATATTCTGCGGCGTCCATGTTGTTGCGGAGTTTGTCTGCGGCAGCCCATAATTTTTTTTCAAGGTTTGTGTTGTTGTTTTGAGCCATATTTATCACCAAATTTATCAAAATTATTTCTTTTGCCTATTAGAATCTATCTTTATTATACTCTCCCAGTTCCCCAACCTATTATAATTATACTTGGAAATGAAAATCAAATCTTATAACCATATTAAGAGATAAATTATCTATATAATACTCCAGAAAATATTATATACATTATATAATATTACCCCATTATTTAAATTAAAAATACTGCATTTAAATACCAGTCAGTTCAAAGGAAGATTGACAATCAAGTGAGGAAAACGCATCCAGCTCAGACACAAAGCTCTTTTAATCTACTGCCCTCTAATCAAGCCATATAGTTTTTAAGTATATATTTATATACCGGCATAATTTCAATAGTAATTCCGTCAACCTTATATTTCTGTTCATCATATATTGTAAGGATTAATCCTCTTTTTAATTGAAATTCCCTGCATACATTTATAAGGCCTGAAGTATTTTAATTAGCCGGTTTTAAAGAAATTAAAAAAACGGTTAGGGGTCCCAATAAATCTCAATTAAATAATTTAGCTCAGGCTTTATTTAAAAAAAATAAATTTTTTGTTACAGTAATTAATATCAAAAGTATTTCTTACCTAAGATGTGCCATAACAAACAATGAAACTGCTAAAGATATGATAGGTGAATTAATTATAACTTTAGAATGTCATGTTTCGAAATATACAAAGAAAAATAAAAGATGAGGCCTGATTAAAATGAATGATATTGAATTAGAGAAGAGTAATACCGCAGAAATAGCAGTTTCCTTTATTAGAGAAAATATGAATATAGGACTTGGAACAGGTTCGACAGTCCATTACACCATAAAAAAGATAGGTGAACTAGTTAACAATGGACTAAGAGTTAAAGCTATATCGACTTCCAGTAAGACAACTATTTTAGCTGAAAGATATAATATCCCAATTTTGGATATAAATGATGTTGATTATATTGATCTCACTATT
>CAZHOY010000168.1:0-4343 GCA_964534695.1 uncultured Actinomycetota bacterium
TCCGGAGTTCTCAGAATGATATGGTCTTTGCTATTGAAGATATAGACACTAACCTTTATATTGGCAACTGCGCTCTCCACAAAATCGACTGGGAAAAGGGAGTATGCGAACTGGGTATCTTAATCGGTGAGAAGGATTACTGGAACAGGGGTTTTGGTTCTGACGCAATCAGGAGTGTTACAAATTTTGCGTTTTCTTACCTTAATCTTATAAGTGTTGTACTAAACGTTTATAAATACAACCATAGAGCAATAAAAGTATACAAAAAATGCAGGTTTAAAACTACCCAGATCCAGAAAAAAGACCACTTTTACGGCGGGAAATTCTGGGATACTCTGGTAATGGAATTAAAAAAAAATAAAAATTGACCGGTGTTTGTATTCTAAGGTACTTTTATTTAATGTTATAGAAAACTTTAATACATATATATACATTATATATACATAAATATTAGACTTTGTAATTATACTTATCTAGAATATTATAATCTTTATTTTTAATAATCAATTTTTATGCTAATATCTTAACAATTATTATTAAAATACTAAGATTATGTATACATATAGAAGAGGTAAAATCGGTCCCACTTCAATATTTTTCATAGTACTTTTTATAATAATTACCATAGGTATGGGTTACCTTGTTTATATAGACAAGGGAAGATTCTGGGATATACTGCCATTTGTCAGCATTCCTGTAATTATAATAAGCCTCATTCTTATTATTTTTAATTTTATAAGAAGAACAAAAGCCAGTTCTTTTTTCATCATATTCTTCCTGCTCTCTATCACCGGACTTATACTATCAGACATCTTTGGTCCCTCGGTACTGGCAGGCAAAGCACAAAAAAGTTATGACAATGAAGATTATTCCCGGTCAATAGATTACTATAATACGCTTTTGGAGAATTACCCCAATAGCAGATTCGCAGGCAACGCACTGAAAAATATTTCATTTACCTATTATTTAAACGGCAATTACTTGGAAGCAATTGACAGCTTCGTAACGGCCATAAATTCCGAAGCAGTAAGCGGAAATGATTTGGAAACAAAAAAGATTCTTGAAGACAGTTATTCAAAATTAGCCCAGAACTACTACGATAACGAGAAATATGATGAATCAGGTGAAAGTTATATGGATGCGGTCAAAGTACTTGAAGAGATCAAGAACGATTTTCCGGATACAAATGAGGCTTTCATCGCCGTATATAAAATTCCCAAATATTTATATGATGCGGCATTGAGTTTTAATGAAAATAAAAGCTGGGAAAAATCCATAAAAGCGCTTGAGAAAATAATCAGTGACCATAGCGATAGTGAATATTTTGGCTCTGCCGGCACCCTTTTATTTGATGCCTATATTAACCATGCAGTAGAACTGTCAGGCGATATTGACCATATGGAGGAAAGTATTGAAGAGTTTTTGAACATCCTGGACCTGGAGGTCGAAGATAGAGATTATGGCAGCGTACCGGAATATAAGAAAAGAAAAATATTTTCTAATATACTGCAGGACACCCTTAAGAGTATTGCAGGGAATAAATATTCCTCCGGCAATTACAAAAAGGCAGCGTTCCTTTATGAAATCATCATCAAATATAATCCGGAGTTAGAAGAGGAAATCAATCCGCTACTTATTGATTCCAAAATTAATCTGATAACTTCTTTAAATTATAATGAATTTGTAGTCTCCGTTCCGGAACGAAAAATATGGGGCTATGAAAAGAGCATGTTAATAATCGAAAACAATACTGAATTTGACCTGATTGTGTACTTAAAAGGGCCTGAATCTAAAATAATAAGAGCTGAAAAGAACTCTGCAACCGAAGAAATAGAAATAAGTGCAGGCAAGTACCGCGCTGCATCAGAATTAGACAATCCGAATATCCTGCCTTATTATGGAATAGTGACTTACGAGGAAGGCCAGATGTACAGAGAGGAATATACCATTTCTGATTAAAATAAAAATATTATCTCAATCTTTTTAAACTGCCGTCAATCAACGCTTTTAAATTTCGGTTTAAAAATCCCTTTACGTAATTAAAATCATTCTTTCGCCTGACATTACAGTCCTCTTCAATGCGGGCCAGAAATTTATCCAGTATGCCAGCAGCAGATTTTATCTGTTCCCTGGTCCTGTTCTCATCAGCCTGTTTTAGACACTTTACTATTTCATCCACAGCAACATCAAAATTATCATAGTTCTCCTTAAGCATTCCGGAAAAAGTTGCCTTCTGCCAGAACCATTTCCCCCTATTTTTTTTGTTATATAAATCCAGAAGACCAAATAAATAATCCAGATCAACGTTTTTTAACTCACATATATTCTTAATTACATACATTCTTCTGGTAACATTCGGCAACCTATTTAATTTTTCAAAATCTATCATATTTATAACTTAAATAATAACTGTCTCTTCTGATATTAATCTAATTAAATAATATAATATATTGGACATATTAGAAACTATTTTTATTCACTGCTAATTAAAAACCTGAGCATTCTGTCCTCACCTTTTTTAATTCCGATCCTACCTGTTGCAGCTATGTTCAAACCGCTGTTTCCTTTTTTATAATCAGATATATATAATCCATTTTCACCTGTTACGATATCGGCACCGTTGTCCTGTTTGTTTATTCCTATTGCTACGGTTAATTTTCCCGGCCCGTCTGCAAGACTGCTTTTCCGGTCAGTATTCCTTCTCTTTTTCATGACACCTATGCCCCACAGCGGTTTTAATCCCCTTATCAGCACCGCACCCGGTATTTCTTTTGGTTCGGTTACAAAATTTAACAAATAATACATCCCGTAACATAGATAAACATAAGCGGTACCCGGTATTCCAAACATTATCTTACTTCTGGGCGTTTTCCCACCGAAAGCATGGCTGGCAGGATCATCCCGGCCATAATAAGCTTCCGTTTCTACAATCATCCCCCCTACCATTTCCGGCCCTTTAAATTTCACCAGTGCTTTGCCCAGTAATTCCCTGGCTACTTTAGAAGTGTCTCTGTTATAAAATTCTCTGGGCAAGCTTTTTACGGTAAAAGTCTTCATACTGCAATCACCAATATTTTAAATTTCTTAAAATTATACCCGTAAATCAATTAAAATATAACACCAATTTTATTTCCGGAATTCAACAAATACCCCTTGTCGGTTAAAAACACTTTAGGCTGAAAAAAAAATTTTTATTGAAATAGAAAAAAAAATTTTGTATATTACATAACAATATTTTGAAAAAAAATAAAAAAACGGAAAGGAAATCAATGAAAGTAAAAATTGACAAAGATCTCTGCACAGGATGCGGTTTATGTGAAGAAACATGTCCGGATATTTTTAAATTAAATGAAGATGAAGATATAGCGGAAGTTATCAAAACCGATTATGAAGAAAACGATGAAGAATGCATTGAAGAAGCAGTAGAGAGCTGCCCAACCGAAGCTATATCGGCTGATTAATTTATATTAAAAAATTTCAATTAAAAAATAGTCCTATTAAAACGATAGAGCTATTTCCTTATTATCATTATATCCTAACCTGTTATCCTATTTTCCTTACCGTCAATAAGTCAGACCGAAACCAAATGGAAACAGTAAACCTCCCGAACCATCAGTATCATTAATGGGCAGCTGATTGGTTGACCTGGGCCAGGTATATGAAAGTTTTCCTGTAGGATTATATTCTCCGAAAATAACATCCGCGATTCCCTGCCCCTCGGTACCCGGGAGCCATGCCGCAATCAAGGCATCCCAATTTTCAATTTCTTCCGTTATTATCATGGGACGCCCACTTATAAGAATCACCACTGCTGGAATACCGGCATTAAGTATGGAGTTAATAGTATCTCTATCCGAGGTATAAAGTGACAGGTTTCTATTATCCCCTTTATATTCCGCATAGGGAGTCTCTCCAACTACTACAATACCAACATCAGCATCCGGTGGCATATCCGTACCATCTGGTGAGTAGGTAACCTCGGTACCCTCAGAAACAGCGTTATTTATTGCCTCCAGAATTGACGTACCTTCTGTTATATCTCCCGAACTGCCCTGCCAGCTAATAGTCCACCCGCCGCACTGGCTTCCGATATCATCAGCCCTGCTGCCCGCAACCACAATACTGTCGATTTCTTTGGAAAGTGGAAGCAGAGCTCCCTCATTTTTAAGAAGTACCAGAGATTTGCTGACTGCATCCCTGGCAATCTTACGGTGTTCCTCGCAGCCGATAAGGCCGGCATTGGTACGGTCAGTATAAGGGTTCTCAAATAACCCAAGTTCAAACTTCACAGTAAGAATCCTTCTCACTGCATCATCAATCCGATCCATGGATACCTTGCCTTC
>CAZHOY010000169.1:0-4312 GCA_964534695.1 uncultured Actinomycetota bacterium
ATGCTCCTGGATGTACCTGCTAATATGTTTGGTAAACATATCTACCAAGTATTTATTGACCCTTACCGTTCTGAGATTGTTTATGTGGCTACAGAGGAGGGAGTATTTAAATCAAGTGATGATGGTAAGACTTGGAGTGAGGTGAATGAAGGTTTGGGCACTACTCAGGTTCGTACATTGGCAATGACTGCTGATGGAATATTAATATGTGGTACCTTAGGATACGAAATTTATAGCTACGACGATCTAACTAATAGGTGGGTACAGATGCATGCTTTCGGGAACTTCGGTACTTTTTGGCCGATATGGGACGATCGACCTCTTTATCAATATACTTCACTACTCTTCCATCCTACAGACCCGGATATAATTTATATTGGCACATTTCCTACTGGAATGTATAAGAGTACTGATGGTGGTAAGAGCTGGCGCGAGATCAATGTCGGCTGGACTAATGATGGTGTATTTTCATTGGAATTTAATCCGAATAATACTGATGTAATATTTGCTGGTACATATAACGGAGTAAGCCGTACAACTGACGGTGGATCTCATTGGGAGATTTGGGATAAAGGATGGCCTGGTGAACAATGGGTTTTTTCTATTGATTTTGATCCTCGTAATCCAGATATTATGTACGCTTGTTCAAAGAACGGAGAAAACGAGGGGACAGGCAGGGAAGGTTTCCACGGCACAGTAATGAAAAGTATCGATGGGGGAGCTAGTTGGTTTCCAATTACAGAAGGATTAAATATGAACCAGGAATTCTACAAGATTATTGTTGATAGAGCCAATCCAGATATACTGTATCTGGCCTCTCAGTACGAAGGAGTTTTAATAAGCAGAGATTGTGGTGACTCCTGGGAGTTCTGGAACGAAGGATTATTTGATATGATGGCTGGCACTAACGGAAATAATGTGGCCTGTCCCTTAGTACAGGTTGCTGATGGGCGCTTTATCTATTTCGGTAGTGTTGGTTCAGGCGTTTTTAGGCGGGAAACTGGAACTAATGCTGGCATTCCATCTTCACCATTGAATTTGCAAGCGGAAGTTAGTGAAGGTTATGTTAATCTAACATGGGATGCACCATTGGATGATGGCGGGGCAGTAATTAGAAATTATAATATATACTGTAGTGTGACAGGCGGTGAGGAAGAATGTGTCGCAGAGATTGGTGGAAATTTAATCAATTACGACCATGATATAGTGGACGATAGCCAATTCTATTATTATAAGGTTAGTGCTGTAAATTGTATAGGAGAAAGCCCGAAATCAAAGGAAGTGTTAGTAGAGTCTAGTAGTTTAAAAGATAAAAGTAATCTGACAGATGAACTATCTAAAAAGAAAATTTTATCGTCTGAAAAAATAATTTATATTACCATCTTTGCAGTTATTATATCTGGTGTTTTAGTATTTTTATTATTGTTTATAAAAAGAAAAAGGAGAAAATCTTAGAGTGCAAATGAAAGGTAGTGGACGAGTAGTAGAAATTAGATTCTAATTATATTATGAAAAATAAATTAAAAGTAAGAAAATTGAAAGAGATACTTGAGCCGAGTAAAGATGATAATTATAGTATGTATGATGCTGCTAAGAAAGCAATATTTCATAAGGAGAATTTCTCTGCTTTTCTAGAGGGTAAATATTACGATGTACGGCCTGTGTCTGTATAAATTGTGCCTTCACTTGATTGCAATTTAAATTGCAAAAACTGTACTTATAAACAAAACAAATCTAAGCAAAAAGACAAAGGGAAAAAAAGATTAATGAGCATGGAAGTATATAATTTGATAATTGAAAGCTTGAAAGGACTTGATGTAAAGTCAATTATTTTTACAGGTGGAGGCGAACCTGTTATGAATCCCCTTTGGCTTGAATTTATGAGACGGGCAAAAAATGAGGGATTTGATATAGGTCTTTATACAAATGGTTCTTTACTTAAAAAAAGAGATATTAAGCAACTTTTAGAAATAAATCCTACATTTATAAGAGTAAGTCTTAACGCAGGAACACCGAAAACCCATAGTGATATGTGTGGGTACAGTCAAAAAGAGTCAAAGATATTTAAAAGAATAACTGAAAATATTATCACATTGGGTAAAACTAAAAAGAGGTTGAATGATTCAACAACCATTGGTATTGGCTACATTATGAGTGAAAAGAATCACAAAGAATTGGATAAAATATCTGATCTTTTAATAAATATGCAGAAAGAAGCTGGAGAAGGAATAGATTATGTTGCGTTTGGACCTGAAGTGTATTATTTTGATAAAAATTTAGATGTTGTAACCAAGCAACCAAATGCAAAAATTTTTGCTGGAATATTAAAAAGATTGGAGAAAATAGTTAGAAAGAAATTTAATCCAAATAAAATGGCTGTTCTAATAAACGAAGAGGGTTTTAAGCAGTTGTCGCAGCCATATAAAAACATTACAAATATAGCTAATCCTTGGTCTACAAGTTTTGATTACGATGGAAGGGTTTATATAACCTCTGAACGTAATGGTATGAAGGGTTTTAGCATTGGAAATATAAAACTTGCAACTCTAAAAGAGATTTGGAATGTAAATAAGAGAAAAGAATTAATGAAAAAGATGGAATCTGGTAAAATAAAGGCCCTTCAAAATTATAAATTAAAAAGTTTAAATGAATTGTTACATAAGATTAAAAATTTAGGGACGTTTTCTATGAAAGAAATAAAAGAGTTCTATGAAAATATTGATTTGAACAGCAAACCTCCTCATTTTAATTTTATTTAAGTTAAGGTATGCAATTAATGCTTTAATAAGTGAAAGAACTAAAGATAATGTTGAAATAATTAAGGAAGAGGTTGGTAGGTTAAACTGAAAACATTATATTAGTATAATATAATTCTTATAAAGTTTTAGTTATGGAGGAGGAAGAATGAAAAAAATTTTTTTATGTCTACTTATTCTATCAATACTTTTAATATTTATTTTATTAGGTTGTAGAGCTGATATAACTAAAGAGGTAGATGAAATAGAAGAAACTGAAAAAACATCAATAGAAGAAGTGACTGAAGATTCTGAAAAGGAGTTATCTGAGGAAGTAAATGATAAGGGTGAGGAAGAAAAAACTAGCTTTATCAGTGATGATGGTAAAATTGAATTTATCTTAGATAATGTTGAGAGGACTAAAAAATTGTCTGATGAAATTGCCAAAATAATAAACACAGAGATACCAAAAAAAGGATATGACTTTATGGTAATTAATTTAATAATTTCACGCATAACAGATGGACATATTTATTTTAAAGAAAAGGATTCCGCTCTAATTGATAAAAGCGGGATTGAGTTCGTGTGTTCCTGTATGTATTTCCGAGGATTCACACTTCTTAACGCCGATCCGTACGATGTGAGCAGTGCTAGAATAGAATATTCCGAGGGAACACAAGACACGATAATCTTTGAGATACCTGAAAGTTCACAGCCAGTCAAAGTTAAGCTAGCATATATATTTTTTAAGACTCTTAGCAAATCGGGGCAACCCCAATCTGAGGAAGAGAGATATATAGACATTATACTCAATTGAGTAGAAGTAATATGTTCTTGCAAGATAATTAATGCATGTGGATTAAGTTTATAAAGACTACATAATGAGTATAGATAAAAATAAGAATTTATAGAAACTTGCTCTGGAGTTAATTCAGTTCTTTTTTCGCACCATTTACTTGAATATAATTGAGATCATTCATTTTGTCTATTTACATAAATGTGTAATTAAACTATAATTATTTCTATCTAACATAATAACTTATCAAGTACCTTATTGAAAAATAATAACGGGACATATTCAGATTACCTGCCAATAAGCAGATGGCCCCAGGATGAAAGACCCAGAGAAAAGCTTATAAAACACGGAAGCGAATATCTTAGCAATTCCGAACTTCTTGCCATAATGTTAAGGACGGGAACAAATAATAATAATAGCAGCAGGTCGGCTCTGGACCTGGCTAAAATGCTGCTTACTAAATTTAAGAGTTTAAATGAATTGCTTAACGCTTCAGCTAGCGAACTTACAGGTATAAAGGGGATAGGCAAGGCAAAAGCAGCCCAGATAATAGCTGCACTTGAGCTGGGCAGGAGAGCAGTATCCGAGAAAAACGGTAATAATTTGAGTTTCAGGTGCAGCGAGGAAGTGGCAAATTATTATATCCCTCTTCTAAAGGATTTAAAAAAAGAACAGTTCAGAGTACTGCTCCTGGATATAAAAAATAAGGTAATAAAAGAGGTCCTGATCTCGCAGGGAAGCCTTACGTCATCGACAGTTCGCCTAGCGACAAAGCCTTTCG
>CAZHOY010000170.1:0-4297 GCA_964534695.1 uncultured Actinomycetota bacterium
CTGGTAAGCGCATTACCCGGAAACGGGAAAGTCAATGCTTTAAAAATTTTGAAAGATTTAAAGATAAGTCCCAATAAGAAAGTTGGTGGATTGGGCAATAAACAAAAAGGCAGTTTTTATAAGTTTTTTAATATAACTTAGACTGCCAGTTTTTAAATGTTCTATGGCAGTTAAAGGAAAATTATTTATTGTATCCGGACCCTCGGGTTCGGGGAAAAGCAGCCTTGTTAATGATATAGTAAATGAATCTGACGATTTTATTAAATCCATCTCAGTTACTACCAGATCCAGAAGAAAAGGTGAAATCAACGGCAGGCAATATCATTTTATAAGTGAAATTAAATTCAGAGAACTCATAGAAAACGATATGCTGCTTGAATGGGCATCCTATGCCGGTAATCTCTATGGAACTCCCCAAAAATTTGTAATCGATAGTCTAAATAAGGGTAAGAATGTAATTCTGGTAATTGAGATCAGGGGTGCCATGCAGGTGTTAAAAAAAATCAAAGATGCGTATTTAATTTTTATTACCACTTCTTCATTTAAGGAACTGGAGGAAAGGATCAGAAAAAGAGGTGTCAATAGCCCGGAGGAAATGAGAAAAAGACTGGAAATTGCAAAAGATGAAACCGGATACAAGAAGCACTATGATTGCATAATAGTAAATAGTAATTATAATGATGCTTTACTGAATTTGAAAAAAGTTCTAAATCTAAAAAAAGGAAGGTAAACACATAAATGAAAATAGAATATATTGATGAGTACAGGAAAAGCATAGACAGCAAGTATAAGTTATGTAGAGCTGCAGCCAAGAGAGCAAGGGAGCTTGGAGATTATTTTTCAGCACAGAAAAACATGGAAAGAATAGACGTGGTAAAGCCACTGGTTGATGTGGAATCACATGATCCGTTGGAAATTGCTTTTAGTGAAATAAAAGAAGAAAAAATAGTTTTTAATAAAAAAAAGAAGGAAACTAAATAGGTTTGGTTTTGGATAAATCTATATTTATAAAAAAAAAGATAGTTCTGGGAATTACAGCATCCATTGCGGCATATAAGGCAGCTGCAATCTGCAGCAGGCTGGTTGGTATGGGTGCCAGTGTAGTTCCGGTAATGACCCCCAATGCTTTAAATTTTATAGGTCCCATTACTTTCAGTTCCATATGCGGAAATAAAACCATAGTGGAACAATTTGTAAATGAGGATGAGATTTATCATATTTCACTTTCTCACAGCGCGGACGTTTTTTTAATTGCACCTGCATCAGCTGATATAATTTCCAAATTATCTTATGGCGTCTGTGATAACTTCCTGACCACTTCGGCAGTTTCAGCCACCTGTCCCGTTTTGATTGCACCGGCCATGAACGAAAGTATGTATCTTAACCCTATAATTCAGGGCAATATTGCCAGGTTAAAGGAAGCAGGAAAATATTTTTTTATAAGGCCCAAAACTGGCAGTCTTGCCTGCGGGGAAAGGGGTCTGGGGAGGCTGGAAGACGAAGATGTCATAATCGAAAGACTGGGGGAGCTTATAACCTATAGTTCCGATCTTAAAGGAAAGAAAGTCGTAATTACGGCAGGCGGTACCAGGGAATTTATTGACACTGTAAGATACATATCCAACAGGTCCAGCGGTAAAATGGGTTATGCTCTGGCCGAGGAAGCTTACTTCAGGGGAGCAAAAAAGGTATTCCTTATAAGCACCGCCAGGAATTTGCCCCGGCCCTATGGAGCAGATGTTAAATATGTCGGGGACAGCAGTGAGATGAAGAAGGCTGTACTGAAGTGTTTTAAAGGCAGCAATATTACCATAATGGCGGCAGCGGTAAGTGATATTGTGCCCTGCAGAAAATATAATTTTAAGTTAAAGAAAAAAAATGATATATTATCCAAAATAAAGTTTAAGGAAAACCAGAACATACTGGAGCTGCTGGCCAGAGAAAGAAAAGGCAAGCAGTATGTGGTGGGTTTTGCTGCTGAAAGTGATTATAGGGTTAAAAATGTTTTGGAAAAACTTAAAAGTAGAAATATTGATATGATAGTGGCCAATGACATTTCCAGAGAAGATATAGGGATGGAAAGTGATTATAATCAGGTTGATATAATAAAAAAGGACGGCGCCGTAAAGAAACTGGCCAGAAGTGTAAAAAGGATCATTTCCAGAGGAATCTGGGATGAGATTATAAAAGATCTACATAAGCTTTAAAGTATTTATAGGAGGAATAATGTCAAAGAAAAGGGATTTCTTGTTTACTTCAGAATCAGTTACCGAGGGTCATCCTGACAAGATGGCGGATCAAATTTCAGATGCTATTCTTGATGCTATGATAGCCGATGATCCGGGATGCAGAACTGCTATCGAAACATTGCTTAAAACCGGTATTGTAGTAGTGGCGGGTGAAGTTACCACTTCAACCTATGTGGAGATACCGGATATTGTAAGAGAGGTTATAAAAAGTATCGGCTATACCAGAGCAAAATATGGATTTGACTGCGAGACCTGCGGTATTATTTCTTCTATAGGAAAACAGTCACCCAATATTTCCCAGGGAGTTAATAATGCTTATGAGGCCAGGGTGGGAAATGGCTACGAAAATGAGTTCGATACCCAGGGTGCCGGAGATCAGGGAATGATGTTTGGCTATGCCTGCAATGAAACCGAGGAATTGATGCCCCTTCCTATCCAGCTGGCCCACAAACTGGTCCATCGTTTATCCGAGGTCAGAAAAGCAGGGATCCTGCCTTATCTGCGTCCTGACGGTAAATCACAGGTAACTGTAAGATATGAGGACGGCAAGCCTGTCTCTGTTGAGACTGTGGTAATAGCCACTCAACACGCTCCCCGTATTGATATCGATACACAAATAAAACCGGATATCAGGGAGTTTGTAATAAAACCAATCATACCCGAACAGTATTTAAGCAAGGATATGAAATTGTTTGTAAATCCGACCGGTGAATTTACCATTGGCGGCCCCATGGGTGATACCGGGGTTACAGGGAGGAAAATCATTGTAGATACCTATGGAGGGATGGCAAGACACGGAGGAGGCTGTTTTTCGGGAAAAGATCCTTCCAAAGTTGATAGATCCGCTTCTTATGCCGCAAGGTATGCCGCAAAAAATCTGGTAGCCAGCGGGGCTGCCGATAAGCTGGAAATAGAGATAGCTTATGCTATCGGAGTTTCACATCCCGTATCAGTCATGGTGGAGACATTTGGAACCGAAAAGGTGGATGTTAAAAAAATCGAAAAAACGGTAAAGGAAGTATTTGATTTAAGGCCGGCAGCTATTATCAAAAATTTGAATCTGCTGAGGCCAATTTACAGAAAAACTGCTGCCTACGGTCATTTTGGAAGGCATGACAGGGATTTTACATGGGAAAAACTGGATAAGGTCGATGAGATTAAGAAAATGCTGGGCCTTAAATAATCTTCGTGTTTTAAATGGGCATAAAAAACAAATATGCAGAGGTTTATGTAGATATAAAAGCCTTCGATATTAATCATGCTTTTGACTACAGGGTACCCCCCAACTTATGTTCCGATATCAATATCGGAAAAATTGTTCTGGTTCCTTTTAAAAACAGGATTGAAGTTGGCTACATTGTAAGAGCCAAAAACACATCTGAAATTGAACATAGCGGGTTAAAGGATATCGTAAAGGTAATAGACAGCAGGTCTGTTTTTAACTCCAAAAAGCTGGAGCTTATAAGATGGATCAGCAAATACTATGTTCAACCGCTGGGAAGCGTCATCAAATTTTTTCTGCCCCCGGGGGGAAAATACAAGAAAGCAATTATCCGTCCCAGAGTTGGACTGAAGTTTAAGGATTATGTAAGTTTAAACAGAGATAAATATAACCTCTTAAAGGGCGATATAAACTGGAAAAAAAATTCTTCCCGGAAAAAAATAATTGATTATCTGATGTCAAGTGGTGAGGTTTCAAAAGAAAAACTGATAAAAAATACCGGTTCAGGCCGCTCCAGCCTGGCTGGTCTTGCCCATAAAGGAATTGTATCTATTGTAAAGAAAAGGCAGAAGAGGGATTTTAGATATGATTACCAGGGAGGCGAGGACCCGGAGAAAAAAAATATAATCTTAAATTCTTACCAGAAAAATGCTGTCAGAGCCATAAACAGTTCCATACAAAAAAAAGCTTATCACAAATTTTTAGTCCATGGTGTGACCGGCAGCGGAAAAACCGAGATCTATATAGCTGTGTGCAGGAAGGTCCTGGAGAAAAAAAGAAAAGCGATTATCTTAACTCCTGAAATTTCTTTAACTCCGCAGCTTTA
>CAZHOY010000171.1:0-4297 GCA_964534695.1 uncultured Actinomycetota bacterium
GTGCGCATTGATGGTATATTTATAGAATTTGACCTGTTAATTATTTAGTGATTTGATTTAGCTGATCTTCCCAGGGGGCAAAAACATTTTTTACAAAGTCGCTTCCCTTGTCATCTCCATACTTATTGCTTATGTTTTCCAGAATGAATTGATTTGTACTGCCATCGTTAAATTTAAGCACCATTGTCTGTTCATAACTATATGTTTTTGGGAAAATACCTCTACTGAGTATTCTGTCTGAGGATTCAACAGCGGTTAGATTCTTGAAGGGAAAAATTTTGTGATTCATTTCCTTTCCTCTGTTAGTAAAAAACAGGATTAATTCCTTCTTTGCTTCATCAATAAGAAGAGCAATATCGAGCATTACTGTCTTACTCTTTTGTCTTGCAATAAGAATTGGTTCTCCTTCTGGAAAATCAGGGAAGTGTTGCTTTATATAATTTCTAAAAACACCGGATTTCTTTTTATTTATGAAAAAGGATATTAACCAGATACCCATTATTAAAACAAAAACAGCTACAAAAACTATAACGCCAATCAATAATGCTTCCATAATAAACTTCCCCTTCTTACATACTTTTATACTAACATTGTTAATTTTTTACTATTATGATGCTGGAATCAGCTGCTAACTTCTTATATCAAAATATAAGAACTTGATTTTAGCTGGAGAAATTATAGCAATGTTCTGCCATACAAGTCAATTTCATAACGTGTTATTCTCGGTGGTTACATAAATATTTTTCTTATCTATTGTGAAAGGCAGGAATCAGTAGCCTAATTTTTTAAGCTTTTCTTCATCAAGCCCGAAATAATGCCCTAATTCATGCAAGAGTACCCTTCTTGCTTCAAATTTCTCTTTTTCCATTTTTTTAAAGCTGAAAAGTATTATATTAATACGGACTATAAAATATCATAAAAATGATTATTATAACATTTGGAGAAGCACCAAAATTCTATAGCTACAGAGAACAGCAATTAGACAAATATATTGATAAAATCCTTCTTATATAACTTAATGATTATATAGAGTATGTTATTTTGGAGTGGTACAGTTTTCAAATGAAATATGGCTTAGGCTTAAGTTAACACAAGCACTGTGGAAATTATTTCTACTTCCTATTTTTAATATTACAATTATTTTTAACCAGAAAGTGGTGTTATTGGAGAGGTAGCATCCGAATTGCAAAATATTTTAATGAATACCTTGTAATACATAATACCTTGTGATATAATACAGCTATAAAAATGATAGAGAGGATATGAGCTTGTAAATGAAAACGCTGCTAGATATATGGTCGCAAGAAGATAAAAACTCCATGCATGATGGCTATTTCTAGAAAATTCGTTTAAAAATGCCATTTTTGTGAAAGTCGAGTATATAGTAAAAAAAATAAAGGAGGTTACATATGAAATCACGATCAATATTTACATTTATTATTATCTTAATTCTCATGAGCTGCATCTTAATTCTCATGAGCTGCCAATCAAATTATGAATTAATGGAAAATGAACCTTATAAGTACAAAAATAAACTTGATGCATACGTTGAAGAAAAAATGGAAAAGGTCAATGTTCCCGGATTTTCTCTGGGCATTATTAGAAATAATGAAATAATCTATAAAAAAGGCTACGGCCGGGCTGATCTGGATAATAATATTAAAGTAACCGGGGATACCCTTTTTCATTTGGGTTCAGTTTCCAAATTAATAACAGCTACCGCACTTATGAAATTATATGAAGATGGATTTATTGGGCTTGATGATGATATTAATGACTATATTAATTTTCAAATTAAAAATCCCTATTTCCCCGAAGATAAAATAACACCTCGTATGCTTCTTACTCATTCATCATCGCTCATTGACGATGAAGAACTTTACGAAAGCCTTTATACTATTGAGTCTGGTGGAGGAGATACAGATATTAGTCTATTTGAATATTTGAAAAATTGTTTATCCCCTTCTGGTAAATGGTACAGTGAAAAATATTTTTTAAAAATCAAACCCGGGACTCAAAATGAATACAGCAATATTGGTTTTGCATTAGCAGGATATTTAGTGGAAGTGATTACTCGGGAACCCTTTAACATTTACTGTAACAACAATATTTTCAGCCCGCTTAAGATGGAAAATACCCGCTGGTTTTTATATGAATTGGATATGGCAAAGATTGCTGTGCCATATGAATACGAAGAAGGCAATTTTATTCCTTATCCGTATTATGGTTTTCCCAGTTACCCTGATGGCCAATTAAAAAGCAGTGTAAATGAATTATTATGTTTTATGCAATTTTTTTTAAACAATGGCAAGGTTGATGGTGTTCAGATACTAAAAGAAAAAACCATTCAAGAAATGCTAAAAATACAAGACCCGAAAATTGATTACGGACAGGCAATAGGCTGGAGTTATTCTGAATTTAATTTACCGCTTTTTAACAACTGTTTTCTGCCGGCAAAAGGAGGAGAAGATCCCGGAGCCGGTGCTGTTGTTGTGATTGACCCTGTATCTAAGTCTGGATTTGTCATTTTAGTCAATAAAACGTTGGATGATTTTTGGACCGAACAAAAGGCTATCTCCTTTGATTTAGTCAATAAGTTAAAAAATGATTTAAACATGAAAAATATGAATAATACAAAATGGTATCATTATCGTAGCATATACCAATAGATATATTTTAAGTAATCTAATGATACAAGGCAATTTCTTTAAATATAATCTATCCTAACTGGTCATTCCAGGTGTCTTTATTTATAGTTTTATCGTCTGGTTCCTATGCTATGTCCACGGAATGATTTTGTTTATTTACCAAATGTAATCTTATCAGCTTAGGTGCGTTTGCCTTAACAAAATGACATAATACCGCCTCTTTTACGGCTTATTTCAGGGATTCCATATCTTTTGCTTCGGTGTAGATAGAATAATCTAATGACCTTGTCTCAGGCCCACCTTCTTTTGACTTTTTTATTATAAATATTATTTTAGTCATTTAAAATCCACATATTTAATTAAATAATAAATTTTCTCATCAAAACAGGTGCGGACACAATTTATATTACTCCAGCCAATATTGATGTAGAAAACGGTATTAAATCATTTAAAGGATTTTGGTAAGCAATATTGAAAAAGAAGGAATCAGTAACCCAACTTTTTAAGCTTTTCTTCATCAAGCCCGAAATAATGCCCTAATTCATGTAAAAACACCCTTCTTGTGTTTTTTTCCAGTTCCTTATCGTTGCGGCTTATTTCTTCCAGTGATTTTTTATAGATGGTGATCTTATCGGGTAGCATATTTATTTTGCCTGATTTATGGATAGCAGGAATTCCCTGGTAAAGACCAAGCGTATATCGTGTACCGGTGCCTTTTTTATTTTCTAAAAACGGACTTATATTTTCATCTTCAATAACAATACTTAAATTCTTTATTTTCTGTTTAAATTTGTCAGGCAGGTTTTCTAATGTATTTAGAATTATTGCTTCAAATTTCTCTTTTTCCATTTTTTTTAAGTTAAAAAGATATTATATTAATACAGATTATAAAATATCATAAAAATAGTTATATATGAACAGCAGAAAAGATAATCACCAGTATCCGGAATCAATATCAATATTATTTTACCTGAAGGATATGCAGGATTTTTGGAGGGGTCAGGATGTTTGGTAATTCTTTAAGGTAATGTGATGCCCGGCAATATAATTTTAAGAAGCATATATACTGATTTTCAGCCATCAGATTTTACCAGAATAAATCAGGATCAGTTGACTGTAAAAAGCGTGTTATCCAGTATCAGGCATCTTTTACCATCTCACGGTAGAGCTTATACCTATCCGCTTGCTTAATGAGAGAAGTATTCTGATTATTCTCTTTAATTCGTTTCTTTTACTGGAAAATTTTTTCTTCATATTAACCTTGCATTAAATTTCTATAAAAGTTGCCAGCATGTACCATTCCAGATTTAATTTAAGGTTACAAATTTATTGCGGTGTTATTATAAGACCTGATAATATCTGCTATAATGCCATAATAGTATGAAATTACAATCTTGTTGATTTATTATAACATAATGGTATTAAAATTATAATAGATTTTATTGTTTTAATGAAAAGTTTATTTCCTCCAGTTCCTCCAGTCTTTTTGATGTTCTTATAATCCGGGGCCGGTTATATCTCTGAAGAATTATACAGGGAAGATTTACGGCCAGCAGGTTGAATATCATTAATGTACTTATCCACTACAGGTTGGGAAAAAAGAATATTGGTGCATGTAAAATAGATATTAGGTGCATCCATTCAGCTCT
>CAZHOY010000172.1:0-4288 GCA_964534695.1 uncultured Actinomycetota bacterium
TTGTTCTTTGATAATTCAGGTAATTTTTTTCTTTAATCATTTACATAGAATGACTTGGGGTATATGTCCCAAGGAAGAATTTGAATATAAATTAAAAAATAATAAAATAAAGGCTCATCAGTTGACACTAACTTAGTTTATTTTATATCCAAATGATGGGGTTAATATCAATTGATATGTAAGAAAATATAATGAAAAAATATAAAGAAAACAAAAAAATTCTATTATTTTTATTTATTGGTCCAAGCATATTGATAATATTAGTAATTATCATCTTTCCATTAATATACACAATAAATTTGAGTTTCCTTAATATGAATATAAAGGAAGTTGGTTTTAATAATTCGATCTTCATAGGTTTAAATAATTATTTTACATTATTTAAAAGTGATGAATTTTGGATGGATCTGAAGACAACTATTATTTATACAATATCTGTTGTATTACTTTGCTTTATTTTGGGCTTAATAACAGCATTGTTATTGAATAATCGATTTCCGGGTAGAAGATTTTTTAGGACTCTAATAGTATTACCATGGGCAATTCCATATCTTGTAACTTGTCTCGTATGGAATGCACTTTTAGATCCGCGAGCAGGAGTTATAAATACTATATTAGTAAAACTTAATATTATTGATAAAGGTATATCTTGGTTATATACTTCAAAAACAGCATTAATTTCTGTAATAATAATAACAGTTTGGAAGTTATTCCCTTTTGCGACAATGACTATATTGGCTGGATTACAAACTATTCCCAAGGAATTATATGAAGCAGCAGAAGTAGATGGAGCAAAAAATTATCAAAAAATTAGATATATAACGATCCCTTCTTTGAATTTTGTGTTATCAGTAATATTAATTTTACTAACAATTTGGGTAATAAAAATGTTTTCAATAATATTTGTACTTACTCAAGGCGGACCTGCAGGAGCCACAGAAACTCTTGTCATAAAAACTTATATTGAAGCTTTTAAATATTTTAATATGGGTTATGCAGCATCTATTGGTGTTGTAACATTAATTATAAGTTGTATTTTTGTAATACTGTATTCATTTTTATTAAGGAAACAAGATAATTGATTAAATTTGAATATTAGAGAATTATAGAAAATTTTTCAATGAAAATATAAAAAAATGTAATCAGTTGGAACATAATTTATAATTATTTATATTTAGGGCGTGAAAATGATAAGGTTAAAAAGAATTGTCTTATTTATTTTAATCTGCGTAGTAAGTTTATTAATTGCATACCCAGTATATTGGATGTTTATGTCGTCACTGATGCCAGTAGGTTCTAGCGTAATAGAAGTACCAATTTTTTTACCTGATAGATTAACAATAGAACCTTATATAGGTATATTTAGTCCTCATGCAAAGCCAGTAGGTAAATGGTTGCTGAACTCAGTTATTATAACTTTCGCTTCAACATTTTTTACTATAATTATATCTTCTATTTCAGCTTATGGAATAACGAGATTCAAATTTAAAGGGAAAAGCATATACACTTTTATATTATTATTAGTACAAATGCTTCCTTCAACAATTTTAATAATACCTTTATTTATTTATTTTAAAAAGTTAGGTTTAACTGATACATTGACCGGAGTTGTAATTGGATATATTACATTTACACTACCATTTTGTATTTGGATATTATGGGGGTTTTTCAAGAGAATTCCTGTTGAGCTTGAAGAAGCTGCTATGCTTGATGGTTGTACACAATTTGGAGCATTTTTAAAAATAATGATTCCATTAGCAACTCCAGGGTTAGCAGCAGTTTCGCTATTGGCTTTTTTAGGATGTTGGAATGATTATTTATTTGCATTTACTTTAACAAGCAATATAGATCAGTGGACAATTTCTATAGGATTAGGTTCTTTTGTTGGAGAACATAATACTTCTATTGAATTTATGATGGCAGCATCTGTTGTAGCAACTATTCCAACAATTGTGATTTTTATTTGGTTAGAAAAGTATTTGGTAAGTGGATTAACATTAGGGGCAATAAAGGAAAAATAAGAATTTCATTATTAATATATTTGTGTAACTTAACTGACGCAAATTGTTAGATTAATTAATATAAGAAGGGATTGAAAATGATAAGAAAAGGTGAAAAAAGTGTTAAATTTAAAGGTGTATTTGTACCCATGGTGACTATTTTTAAAGAAAATGAGGAAATAAGTTATGAAAAAATTAAAGAGCAAGTTGAATTCCTAATAGAGGCAGGTGTGAATGGTATTATTACAAATGCTGCTACTAGCGAGTTCTTCAGCCTAAATATAAATGAAAGGAAAAAAATTGACGAATTAGTAGTCAAACAAGTCAATGGTAGAATTAAAGTTTGGAATGGTACAGCAGCATGCGCTACAAAAGATGTTGTAGAATTATCTAAGCATTCAGAATATATTGGATCTGATGGTGTTATGGTTATCCCTCATTATTATATTCCATTAGGTGAAAATGAAACATTTAAACATTTTGAGAAGCTTTGTAAAGAAATAAAAATTCCAGTAATTATTTATAATTGTCCTCAAGTTTCTTATGTAAACATTGGCCCTTCATTATTATTAAGAATTATTAAAAATGTTAGCAATGATATATATGTTAAAGATAGTTCAAATTCATTAAATAATATACAAGATATTATTTATAGAACTGAAAATAATATTGGAATTTTTTGCGGAGAAGAACCAATCTACCTAGAAGCTTTATATGTAGGGTGTGTTGGAATAATTCCATTACTTGCAAATGCATTTCCGGAAATTTTTATTAAAATCTATGATTTGGTTGAAAAAAATAATTTTATTGAAGCAAAAAAATTGCATTATAAATATTTAAGCTTATTCAACTACACATGTTTTAATAAATACTGTTCGATTAGTGTAGTTAAGGCTATTTCGAATATTTTAAAAAGAGATATTGGAAAACCAAGAATGCCAATAATTCCATTACCCGAGATTGAGATTAATAAATTAAAAAATTTATTAAAAGAATGGGAGTTAATATGAGAATTTTAAATCATCCAATTATTGGTAAAGACAATAATAGAAAAGAAATTAAGTTTGTTTTTAACGGAAAAAAAATGATTGGTCTTGAGGGAGATACTATTGCAACAGCATTAATCGCTAACGGAATAAAGATTTTTAGATATACTGAAAAAGGACCTAGAGGAATATTTTGTGGTATTGGTAAATGCAATGAATGTATTATGAAAGTAAATGGAAATTATAATGTTATGACCTGCAAAACAGATTTGCAGGAGGGAATGATAGTTGAATATCAGTCATAATTTAAAAGATAAATATGATGTGATTATAATTGGTGGTGGACCTGCAGGAATGTCAGCAGCTATAAATGCTAAAAAATTTGGAGCCTCTGTTTTATTAATTGACGAAAATAAAACTTTAGGTGGACAACTTCTAAAGCAAACACATAAATTTTTTGGTTCTAAAGAACATTATGCAGGAATGAGGGGATATGAAATAGCAAAATTACTAGAAAATATTTTAATTAAACTAAAAGTAGATATCCTGATAAATACCATTGTTTGGAATATAAATAATGAAAAAATATTTGTATCTGTTAACGGAATAAGCCTTACTATCAAATATAGGAAAATAATTTTTGCAACAGGAGCTAAAGAAAAACCAATATATTTTGATAATTGGACATTACCAGGAGTAATTTATGCAGGAGGACTTCAAACTTTAGTTAATATATATAAAGTTTCTCCTGGGAAAAGTGTGGTAATTATAGGTTCTGGAAATGTAGGGTTAATTATTGCTTATCAATTAATTCAAGCGGGAATAAAGGTGAAAGGAATAATCGAGTTAAAGGAAAAAGTTGGTGGATATAATGTTCATGAAAATAAAATTAGAAGATTAGGCATACCCATTTTTTTATCAACAAAAGTTGAAAAGGCTATTGGGGGAAAAAGTGTAAAGGGGATAGCAATAAATTATAATAGAAGATTAAAAAAAATATCCACAGAATTAATATGTATAGCCTCAGGAATGTTAGCTCAAAATGATCTCCTAAGATTGGGCGGAATAAACTTTATTTATAATAAAAAATTTGATGATTATATACCCAAATATAATAATAATCTCCAATTAACTGACAATAAAAATTTTTTTATTGCAGGTGATGCATCCGGAGTAGAGGAAGCATCAATAGCTATAGAAGAAGGTAAATTGGCAGGTGTAACTTGTTGTAATTCATTAGGTTTAATAATAGACAGTTCTAACTATATAGTAAGAATAAAAAAAACATTAAAAGAGTTAAGA
>CAZHOY010000173.1:0-4287 GCA_964534695.1 uncultured Actinomycetota bacterium
CATATCACCAAAACTTTCTACCGGGCTTTTACTCTTTTTCTCTCCAGGCAAAATTATACCTCCTCTTTATATCTTAAATGTTTTTAATAATAATTTGCGAAGTTCACCAACATTTATTTCTAATTTTTATTCTAACTACAAATTATAAACAAATATCTTAAAGAATAAAACTGCAGAATTTCCAAAATTTCAGCCAAAAAAATTTTTAATTTTATAAAAATTATCACATATTCTGATATAATAACTATTGCTACTTATAAATAACCCAAGGAATGGAAGATGAGTGATTTAACTAAATACCTTAGCGCCCAGAGATTTATAGTTACCAGTGAGTTAAAATATAAGGACAGCTGCACCAAACCCGATATATTCCACTGTGATTTTACATATAAAACTGTTGATTGTATATTTGACTCTCTCGAAAGAATAGCGGAGGAAATAGAGAAATTGAAATCCAAAGAATAACGTATCCTTAATCGCACTATTGATTTACCTGTTCCAGGGTTATATCATATACATTTAAGTGAAGGATACTGCAGCAAAAAAGTTATTAATATCTTTATTCCTGGTAATTTCCATTTTCCTATTCTCTACTGCGGCTCTTTTAAATAACTGCGGAATACAACTCCAAGACAACATAGAATCCGTCACACTAGAGTGGAAAAGCGATACTCAGGAGGAACCAGCTGCAGAAGAAGTACAAGATGAAGCTTCTGGGGATGTAGATGAAGAGGTAACCGAAGAGGAGGAACCTTATCCAGCTGAATCCATAAAGGTTACTTTTAAAATCTCCTATAAGTTCGAGCTGCCCGGGAAAACGGAAAAAATAGAATTTATAACCCTGGTTCCCGATGACTATTATCCCAGGCAGAAAGTACATGAAACCCGCTATTCAATAATACCTGCAGAAATTTTTAAATCTGATAACAACAGTTATGCCAGGTTTGTCCTTGCCGATCCCGAAGACAGCTTTGTAATAGATATTATTTCAGCACTGGAGCTTTTCCGCTACGATATGGACACAGCTTCCCAAATCGGTAATTTTCCAAATAACAACCTTGATATTTCCGAAAGCTATATCCAGCAGGAAAATTATATTGAAAAAGACAGCCCCTTAATACAAGAAACATGCAGGGATTTTAAAGAAAAAAGGCAGATAGATTCAGTAAAGCAGATATATAATTTTGTCCTGGATAATATGAGTTATTCCGGTTACAATCCGGGTGATTTAGGCGCAGCAGCTGCACTTAATGCCGGAAGCGGAGACTGCACTGAATACTCTGATTTGTTTGTTACCCTGTGCCGCGCCAGAGGTATTCCAGCCCGGTTCATAGAAGGCTATACCATAGATATGCATAACCTGGATATAGGGCATAACTGGACTGAAGTATATCTCGATGATTACAGCTGGGTACCCTTTGATCCGACATACGATGATACGGATGGAACCACTTTTGAAGAATTGAAAAACGTTTACATCTATCTGTCATTTATAAGAAACGATAATATTTTAAATTATTATCACTTCTATTACTATACATACTGGGGTGACAGTATCACTGTAAGTAAAAATATAGAAGTTTACTAGCATCAGCAGGTGGTATTTACACTAATATGAATTCATTCCCTTTTTCAAGAAGTTAATAAACTCTCCGGGTAAATTTATCTGACATCAGTTTTTTGGAGTTAGCCTGTAAGCCGGGTTCTGTAGTACCTGCGAATATATCACAGACACCAGTAGTCATCCATCTGGGGCAAATATTACTATTTACCTCTAGCGGCCTAACCCGGAAGAAGGCGGGCCACCTTATACTTCCCTATTTGGCCTTTCTCCGGATGCGGTTTACCAAGACAGCCTGTCACCAGACTGCTGGTGAGCTCTTACCTCGCCATTTCACCCTTACCAGGATATAATCCTGGCGGTATATTTTCTGTTGCACTGGCGCTGGAATTAGCTTTTATGCTAATTCCGCTGGGCTTTCCCCAGCATCCTGCCCTGTGGAGCCCGGACTTTCCTCGCAGGCAAAGCCTGCGCGACTACTCGGCTAACTCCGGTTATATATTACAGATATTTATCTAAAAATCAATAAAGGCTTACTCATCTACATTTCCAAAACTTATCTTTGACTCGCCTTCATATGTAAGTTCCTTTTTATCCAGCGCCTGGTTCACCAGCCTGTCGGCTTCCATATTTTTTTCTCTGGGGATCAGCCTCAGGTCCACAATACTGTATCTACTTAATTTTTCCGATACTTTCAGATAGACTTCTAAAATATTTTTATCTTTTATCTTCCAGACCTTTTTAATCTGGTTGTTTAACAGTTTACTATCGGTAAGCAGTATTATCTTTTTGCAATGATACTTTTCTACCATATCCAGGGCGCTGTCCAGTGCCAAATACTCAGCCATATTATTGGTATAGCGTCCTATGAAGATACTCAGCTCTTCAATTTTTTTATTCTTGTTATCATATGCCACAGCACCAACTGCGGAAGGACCGGGATTGCCTCTTGAACCTCCATCGAAATATATCTTTAAATAGCTATAAATTTCCTTTGCCATTTAAGATTCCAGTTCCTTTTTTATGTTATCTATCTCGCTCCTGTAAATTACGGCCATCCTGCCGCATAGAGGACATCTGTAAACCTCGTCCGCATCTATTATCTTCTCCGCATCACTTGAAGGTATCTCCATATTGCACACGTTACAGAATTTATCTTTTAGCACTGCTACAGCAATGCCGCCCTTTTTACTTTTAAGCTCCTTGTATTTTTTTAAATAATCATCCGGTATATTCGATGCCACATCTTCCCTTCTCTTTTTTAATCCCTCAATGATATTTTTAAGCACCTCTAACTTCTCGTTCATCTCTGCTTTTATTCTGTTTACATCTGCACCTGCTTTATCCTTTTCTACACCTGCCAGCTTTACTTTTCCTGATATTTCCTCAAGTTTAATCATAAGCTCCAGCATCCGGTCTTCCATCCCGGAATTTTTTTGTTTCAGTATTCTAACTTCCTCCTGATAGTTTTCCAGTTCCTTGGCGCTGGTAATGGTGCCGCTGAACAGTTTGCCTTCATTGCTTTTAATCTTTTCATTCTGTATCCCTACAGAATCCTCAAGTTTCTTACGCTGGTTCTCCAGATCGTTATGCTTGCTGTTTATTTCATCAAACTTTTCCTTCAGTTCTGCCAATCTACCTTCCGCAGAAACCAGTTCCTGGTTATTTTTAGCCTCTTCAATCTCAGTCTGCCTTGCAGTAATTGCGTTATCTATCAACTGCAGTTCCACCAGTACCACAACATTAAACTTAGAATCACTCAAATTTATACCTCCAGAATCTATAGCCTGATTTGCTCTTTAATATATCCATTTCAATTTTTTGCTGCCGGAAAAAGTTTTTAAGCTTATTATACATATCATCAACGGCTGGCTTTTCACTGCTGCCGTGCCCCACTTCCATAACCGGTTTTCCGCTCTCTATAATCTCCAGCGCATTATGGTAACCAATCTCCCCTACCAGAACCAGATCACAATCAATACCTGCCAGCTTTCCGGAAAGCGAATTGGCGCTCCCGCATACCAATGCTACTTTTTTAATTTTCTTGCCGGCGACATCTGTCTCTTTATCAAACATCCATCTCAAGCTGTCAACCTTTAACCTGTCTTTGACCCTTGCCGTAAAGTCTTTAAAAGTGCAGGGCATTTCCAGTTCTCCCCATCTCCCGATTCCTGTATCTTTAAACTTATTTTCAATCCTGTATACATCATATGCCGCTTCTTCGTAAGGATGCGCACCTACCACCGCTTCAATCAGTTCATTTAAATTATTCTGGCTTACAATGCATTCTATCCTTACCTCGTCTACGAAATTTACCTTACCGGTTTTACCTATATAAGGTTCTGAACCTTCATGGGGAGTAAAGGTACCCTTGCCCTCTGTGTTAAAGGTGCAGCATGAATAATTCCGCCATCTGCCCCCGCCCTGCTCGCAGATTGCTTTTCTGACCTTTTCTTCTGATTCCACAGGCACAAAAACTACAAATTTATACCACTGTTCATCCTGATCTTCAATAACCTCTGTATTGACCAGCCCCAATAAATCGGCAGTAAAATCATTTAAACCGCCGGCCATTGCGTCATAATTGGTATGGGCACAGTAAAATGCAATTTTATTTTCTATCAGCGTCAGAATTTTTTTCTCACTGGATCTTGAACTAAGAATGGTATCAAGAGAATCAAATATTAAAGGATGATGGGCCAGAATTAAACCGCAGTTCTTACTTA
>CAZHOY010000174.1:0-4259 GCA_964534695.1 uncultured Actinomycetota bacterium
AAAATGGTAAAATAAACCTATTGTGTGTTACATACTTTCAGGGTATAATCGCCTTTATGATTATAGGGCTTCTTACTTCCTCTTTTAAGGCCAACTTGCCCAGCAATTCCTTATTTTCCACAAAACTTACTGCTATGCTCTTCAAATCCAACCTCAGAAGCGGAAAAAGCGGATCATTTTTCTTTAAATAAAAACCGTTATTTATCAAAAACTTAAAGGGAACAAGCGGACTGTTATTATATTCCTCTTCATCTATATCATCATTCAATCTCTTGCCCACAGATTCTATCGATTTTACTTTTTCCTTTACCAGTTCTTTTTCAATCTCAATCAATAACCTCTTTTCCACACCCATCTGGCTGTACTCGGGAGTTACATGAATACATCCTAAAATAACACTACTGGCATCAGGAGGAAAAACATTGAAATCCCTGAGCCTGGGAAAAAGGTGATATTCTCCCGCCAGTACCATCCCAATACAATTTCCGCCCGTAAAAGCAGCTTTAATTTTCCCTCCGTGTTCCTTAAACCACACAATTTTCTTTCTTTTTTCTTTTCTGCTGCTTTCTTCAAAAAATTTGCTCTTAAGCAAACTCTTAAGTTCGTTAAAGTTTCTTATTTCAGATAGTTCCCTAAAAAAGCCGGACTTATCACAGTTGAACCAGTAGTCGCATTCAATACATTTAAATTTTATTTTTTCCAGATGCTTTAAGGAAAGATCTTTTATTGTAAAACTAAGATCCATGATTACAGGTAAGATATAACATATATCTTGATACTGCGATAATTATAGCACTATAAATAATTGTTTAAACTTCTAAAAACTTTTTTGAACTTTTAGAATTTTTAATATATATTACTTATTTACAGTATAAGAGCTTTAAGAACCTTTATCAGGCTTAATTATTCTATGAGTAAGAAAATTACATTTGATTACTGGAAACACCTGTATTCAAACAGAACCGAATATATGTTCTCTTCCGAGATAAGAGATCTGCTTTCCCTGTCCGCAAGGCCTGATATCATCTCTTTTGCCGGAGGGCTCCCCGAAGTAAGGGCACTGAGCTTTCAGAAATTAGAAAGATATGTCAAGAGAACTTTAAAAACCAATGGGGACATAAATGTGCAATACGGCTGTTCCGATGGCTACTACCCACTTAAAACCAGATTAATAGATGTCATGAAGCTTGAGGGTCTGGATGTAGTAGAAGAGGACATAACCACCACCACAGGCGGACAGCATGCCCTGGATCTGCTGGCAAAAACGTTTATCAACCCCGGTGATACCGTTATAGTAGAATCGCCTGCATATACCGGTGCGCTGAACTCTTTTAAATCTTATGAAGCCAGAATAATAGATATACCCGTTGACAGCAATGGAATTAAAACTTCACTGCTGGAAGAAAAGCTGAAAGAACTGGAAAAAAAGAAAATTAAGATAAAATTCATTTACGTGGTGCCTAACTTTTCCAATCCCACCGGGGTGACTTTAAGCCTTCCCCGCAGGAAAAAGATACTGGAAATTGCAAAAGAACACAAAACCATAATACTTGAGGATAACCCCTATGGAAAGCTCAGATATGAGGGTAAGCCTATTCCTACCATCAAAGAGCTCGACAGCAGGGGCGATAACCGGAATGTAATTTATCTTAGTACGCTTTCAAAGCTTTTTGCACCAGGATTCAGAATAGGCTGGATTGTGGCCCCCCATACCATACTTGAAAAAATAATCCTGGGGGTTCAATCCACAACTCTGTGCGTGAGTACTTTTACCCAGAGAATTGCATATGAATATTTCTCGGACCCCTCATGGGTGGAGAATATAGATAGGTTTATAGGTATATATTCCAGAAGAAGAGACATTATGTTAAAGACACTGGATGAAAATTTCCCCCATGAAGCCAGCTGGTCAAAACCCAGGGGAGGTTTTTTCATATGGCTGAAGCTTCCCCGCTACCTGGATACCAAAGAAATTCTGGCAGATGCCGTCAGAAATAAAGTGGCATTTGTTCCGGGAAGCGGCTTCTATGCAGATGAAAAGGGGCTCAACGAAGCCAGGCTTGCCTTTTGCACCGAAAACACAGAAAGGATTGAAAAAGGCATTAAAATTCTGGCTGGAATAGTGAAGGATAAGATTAAACTATATAAAAGTTTTAAGTAAAAATATCAATATAATAAAAGAGTGATAAAAATGAAAAAAAATATTGCTGTGATTATGGGTGGAAGATCCCTTGAAAGGGAAATTTCCTTAAAAAGCGGACAGAGGGTTTCAAACGCGCTGAGAAAATTGGGTCATAATGTCATAAAACTGGACATTGATGAATCCATAGTGGGTAATCTGAACCAGGAAAAAATAGATCTTGCCTATATTGCTCTTCACGGTAAAGATGGTGAAGACGGCACCATCCAGGAAATCCTGGAAGTACTGAATATCCCCTATACCGGCCCAGGTGTTTATCCCAACGTCTTAAGCTTTGATAAAATAGTTTCAAAGCAGATATTTATGAGCCAGAATATACCTACCCCTCCCTTTTACTTTTTAAACACCAGCTCGTTCAGAGAACTGGGCGCATCAAAGCTGCTGCCTTTTATAGCAAAAAAAATAGGTATGCCGCTGGTGGTAAAGCCATCTGCGCAAGGATCGGCACTGGGCATAAAACTGGTGGACAGCGAAAATGATCTGCCCCACGCTATAATTTCAGCACTTAGTTACAGCAAGAAAGTGATACTGGAAAAATTCATTGATGGATCTGAACTGGCAATCAGTATTATCGGAAAAGAAAAACCAAGAGTGCTCCCGGTAGTAGAGATTGTACCTAAAAAGAAATTTTTTGATTTCGAATCAAGATCCAAAACCGGAGAGGTGGATTACTTTGTCCCGGCCAGAATTTCCCCTTCTATGGATAAAAAGGTAAAACAGGTAGCTCTCCAGGTCCATAACGCACTCAAATGCACCAAACTGTCAAGAGTTGACATTATGCTGGACAAAAAAGAGGAAATTGCTTACGTTCTGGAGCTGAACACTTCTCCCGGAATGACAGATACAAGCCTTCTTCCCATGGCAGCAGAAGAAGCAGGCATGTCTTTTGAAGACCTGGTAGAAGAGATTATAAACATGTCCCTGTAAAGCTTTTGACAGAAATAACCGGCTTTGCTAACATTTTTGGTTGTACTTAACCACTATCCTATGGCAAGTGTCCCTGTAGCTCAGATGGATAGAGCACAGGATTCCTAATCCTGGGGTCGGCAGTTCGAATCTGCCCAGGGACACCATCTTTAGATATTAATTAATATATATAAACACTAGTTATGGTTTGGGCCTTATCTCCCCAGCTATATCTTCCTACTTGATAATCATTAAATATTTCTTTTATGCTCCATAATCCATTTTGTTATTTGTTCTGAATCAGTTTTTCCTTCTGCTATTCCCACGCCCAGTTCAACAAGTTCAGATTGAGAAAAGTATAATTTAATACTATTAAGCTCCAGAAAAACAAGCATCACAAATAAGCTTGTTCGTTTATTTCCATCAAGAAAAGGATGATTTCTTATAATCCCATAAGCCTGACGTACAGCTTTTTCCTCAACAGTCGGATAGAAGTCTTTTCCTTCAAATGATGCGTATGCATGATATAATGCTGATTCAAGTGCTCCAATATCACGAAGTCCAGATAAACCACCGGTTTCTTTGCACATTAAATTGTGAAGATATAATACCTGGATTGTATCAAGTCTCATCATTCGGCAAGTTTCTTGAATGCTTCAAGGTTGTCCTTCAATATTCTTGAAGCTAAAGATTCTATACTTTCATTTACTGATATTCCCAATTGCTCAAGTTTTTTAAAGTCAATCACTATATAATGCGGGGTATTATTTTTTAAAATAATAACTGAGCCTTTTTTATCAACTGTTCTTGCAACTTTTGAAAAGTTCTGATTAGCTTCCGTTAATGAAATTAAGTCCTTTGTATTGACTAACATTAAAACCACCTCAAATATATTCTATGCTAATATAGGATAAATACAACCTATTTCTATCTATAAAACATGAAGGATCTTGAGTACATTATTAATTGTTATATAGAGGTTAAATTTTTAATAGTTATCAACGCTCTTAAAAAAGAGTTCGAAATTTCAAAGTTTAGGGACATCATCTTTAAACATTAATTAATATATATAAATAAACATTAGTTATGGTTCGAATCCTCCCTCCCCAGCCACTTCAGCCATATTAGTCAAAGGCATCTTAAAAATGCATTA
>CAZHOY010000175.1:0-4252 GCA_964534695.1 uncultured Actinomycetota bacterium
CTGGATAAAAACATTAACGAACTGGCTGGAATCGACAGCAATTTTAAGAAATTCAGTGAAAAGCTTTCTTTACTGGGTGATTTTTTTGGAGAGATAAGCCATTATTTAAATAGTTACCTTGCTGATTTTGACTTCAGCGCCGAAAGGCTGAACGGCATCCAGGAAAGACTTTATAAATTGTCTGAAATAAGAAAGAAGTATAATCTGGATTTGAACTTGATTAACGAATACGGGAAAAAAATAAAAGAAGAAATTGAAAGTTTTGAGGACCTGGATAATGATATTGAAAGGAAACAAACCGAATATGACAACAGTAAACAGATTTTAACCCAAAAAGCAATACTGCTTAGTAATTTAAGGAAAGAAATAATAGTAAATCTGGAAAAAGAAGTGATTAACGAAATGTCTGATCTTGGCTTTAAATCTATATCTTTTAAAACTCTTCACAAGATGCTGGAAGGTAATAACGGCATAGAAATTGAAGGGCAAAAAGTTAAATTAACCAGGAAAGGCATAGATGATATAGAATTTTTAATTTCCCTTAACGTGGGAGAATCAGAAAGACCGCTTAGAAAAATTGCTTCAGGCGGCGAGATATCAAGGATTATGCTCGCCCTTAAATCGGTTATTGGTTCGGTGGATAATATTACAACAATGATATTTGATGAGATAGATGCAGGTATAGGAGGCGCAACGTCACTGGTAGTGGGTGAAAAATTATTTAAAATCTCAAAAAATTGCCAGATAATAGCTATTACCCATCTGGCACAGATAGCCTGTTTTTCAGATTCTCATTACTTCATTGATAAATTTATAGAAAAAAATAGAACCAAGATAAAGATTAAGAAACTGGATTCATCGGGAAGGATAAGAGAAATATCCCGTATGATAAGCGGTATGGAAGAAAGTGATATTTCAGTTATGCATGCCGAAGAACTTATGGAGAAGTGTAAAACTATTAAAAACGATTTATTAGAGGGGAGGATAAAGATTGAAAACTAAATTTATTTTTGTAACCGGAGGAGTCCTGTCCTCACTGGGAAAAGGAATATGCGCAGCATCGCTGGGAAGATTGTTAAAAGCCAGAGGTTATAGTATAACTATTCAAAAATTTGACCCATATATAAATATTGATCCCGGGACCATGAATCCTATTCAGCATGGAGAGGTTTTTGTGACTGATGACGGTGGTGAAACCGATCTGGACCTGGGACATTATGAAAGATTTATTGATGAGGATTTATCCAAATATAATAATTTTACATCGGGTAAAATTTATAAAAATGTCATTGATGATGAGAGAAAAGGTAAATTCCTTGGTTCCACCGTGCAGGTAATTCCGCACGTTACTGACGAAATAAAAAAAAGTATAAAAAAGACATTACGCAGGAGAAAAACTGACATAGTTATTACTGAAATAGGAGGTACCGTAGGAGACATAGAAAGCTTACCCTTCCTGGAAGCAATAAGGCAATTTAAAAAGGATGTGGGGAAGGAAAATGTTCTTTATATACATGTAACCTATATACCTTACTTAAAGACCACAGAGGAATTGAAGTCAAAACCGACACAGCACAGTGTAAAAGAACTCAGAAGTATAGGTATTCAGCCGGATATAATTATATGCAGAAGCGAAACCAGATTAACGGATAGCATTAAGAGCAAGATAAGCCTGTTCTGCGATATTGAAAAGGAAGATACCATAGAAGCAATTGACGTCGAACATATTTACAAGGTGCCTCTTATGCTGCAAAAGGAAAAGCTGGACTCAAGGGTTTTGTCGAAATTAAAAATGAAGGGAAAAAAATCTAATCTAAAAATTTGGAAAAAAATTGTAAATGACATTGATCATCTTGATGGTGAAGTGAAGATAGGAATAGTGGGCAAGTATACAAATTTAAAGGACGCTTATATAAGCATTGTGGAGTCATTAAACCACGGGGGTTATTATTTCAGAAAGAATGTTAATTTAATCTGGATAAATTCTGAATCTATTAACAAAAATTGCCACAATGACAATATATTATTTAATGTAGATGGCATACTGGTTCCATATGGATTCGGGGTTAGAGGTATAGATGGAAAAATTAATGCAATAAAATGTGCCAGAGAGAAAAATATACCCTTTTTGGGAATATGTCTTGGAATGCAATGTGCGGTGATTGAATTCTGCAGAAATGTGCTGGGGCTTAAAGATGCCAGCAGTACCGAATTTGATTCCCATACAAAAAATCCGGTAATAGATTTAATGTACGAACAAAAAGGTGTAAAAGACATGGGTGGAACCATGAGGCTGGGAAGGTATAAGTGTAGATTGAAGGTTGGATCATCGGCTTATAAAGCTTACAATAAGAAAGTTGTTTATGAGAGACATAGGCACAGATATGAGTTAAATAACCGTTATAAGGATAAGCTGGAAAAAGCAGGACTTATAATAACAGGTATTAATCCAGATAAAAATTTGGCTGAAATTATTGAGATAAAAGATCATCCTTGGTTTGTTGCAGTTCAGTTCCATCCTGAGTTTAAATCCAGGCCTGACAGGCCACATCCATTATTCAGAGATTTTATAGGTGCTTCTATAGAACACTCGACTTCTTAAAGAATAAAATAAATGAACCGCATAAATAATGAATAACTGGATAATTATTCAATAAATTTATATAAATTAAAGGCTATAAATAGGAAATGAACAATTTGAAATAAATGTTAAAGTAAATTTTAAATTAGAGTTAGGGTAATCCTGAATTAGAAAATGAATTTAAAAAGCAGCAATATAAGGAAAATATTAATTTCCACAAGTGTAATTTTGCTGATCATTATAATTTTGTTCACCCCGCTTGCATATAGTATTTTTAATTTAAATTATTATGAGAGTTTATATGAGAACAATGGAGTATTTCTAATCTTAAATAGAGAGGATGTCAAAAGCATAACCCTAAAGGTATTTGATTTTTTTAAATATAAATCAGATTTAGATAATTCAGATTACAGTAATCAGGTAAGATATAGTGATGAAAGCATTAGCGCGGCAGCTGTATTCGGATCGGATGAAATAAGCCATTTAAAAGATGTAAGAGCATTACTGGCAAAGATATTTATTTTATATCTTGCCGGTATTTTTTTATTTATTATTTCGGCTTTTATAATGATAAAAAAAGATACTGCTAATTTTGTTAAAAACCTGGGCATTATACTAATAATCTCTTCGGCATCGGTACTGGCATTTATTGCTATATTTTTTATGCTTGGAAAAAATTTTCCTGTTCTGTTTGATGATTTCCACCTTGTATTTTTTCCCCAGGGAAATTATTCTTTTCTCCAGAGCTCTCTTATAATTACTCTTTTCCCTTACGGGTTTTTTTATGATTTTTTCATAAGAATTATCAGGGATTTAATTATAATATCAGCAGTGTTGTTAATTTTGGGTTTAAATGCTGTATTTATTTTCAGGTACCGGAAAAGAAAATTTAATAAAATAAAAACTATCTAGCAAGATTTTAAAATAATGAGAGGTGACAGGAAAGTGATAAACAAAAAGAGACTTTTAAATACATTTATTGAACTGGTGAAGATAAAGAGTCCCTCAAAAAAGGAAAAAGAAATAGTTCACTATGTAAAAGAAAAATTAAAATCTCTAGGACTTGAAGTGAATATTGATAAGTGCGGTACGAAATTTGGAAGCAATGCAGGGAATGTTGTAGCGGTTTACAGAACAAAAAATTCATCAGGCAGCAAACCCATATTCTTGGCGGCACATCTTGATACGGTTAGTGTAAGCGGGGATATCGTTCCGGTAATAAAAAATGGAAAAATATATAATAAGAATAAAGATTGTATATTGGGCGGTGATGATAAAGTTGGTGTTGCATCAATTATAGAAGTATTAAATGTTATTAAAGAAAAAAATATTCCCACGGGGGATATTTTTGTTGTATTTACGATTTCAGAGGAAATCGGTGTATTTGGGGCAAAAAATATTGATATGAGATTAATAGGAGCAAAGTACGGTTTTGCATTTGATTGTGATGGTGATGTAGGAATTATAATAAATAAAGCACCGTTCCAGGATTCAATTTTTGCTCATTTTAAAGGAAAAGCAAAACATGCAGGCATAGAGCCAGAAAGTGGTATTAATTCTATAAAAGCAGCTTCTATTGCCATATCAGATATGAAAATGGGTAGAATAGATAGAGAAAGCACCTGTAATGTTGGCAAGATAGAGGGTGGAGTGGCAAGGAATATAGTTCCT